>JAKIXL010000083.1:0-3156 GCA_022709105.1 Thermoplasmatota archaeon
TGATGAGCGCTGTCGTGTCGTCCAGCCGGAGGCTGAGGTTCCCTCCGGCGCCGAACGTGAGCCGGCGGCCATAGGCCAGGCGGGATATCATGGCAAGGTCTTTCCGGCCCCGGTCCTCGTTCAGAGGTCCCCCTCCTCCTCGAACTGCTCCTTTCGCAGCCGGCCGATCTCCTGCGGGCGGAGGACCCCGGCCTCGGTTATGAACCCTGTGACATACTTCGCCCGGGTCATGTCGAACGAGGGGTTTAGGGCCGCCGAGCCTTCCGGCGCGAGGCGCTCCCTGCCCACGTGGGTGACCTCCTCCTCGGATCGGTCCTCGATGACGATGTTGTCCCCGCTGGCGATGGAGAAGTCGAACGTGGATATTGGCGCGGCGACGTAGAACGGCACTCCCAGCTCGTGGCACAGGACTGCCTTGTCAAAGGTCCCGATCTTGTTGGCGAAGTCGCCGTTGGCGGCGACGCGGTCGGCGCCCACGATGACCATGTTGACGTCCTTCCGGAGGAAATGGCCGGCGGCGCCGTCCACGATTATGGAGTGCGGGATCCCTTCATTGTAAAGCTCCCAGGCGGTGAGCTTCATCCCCTGCAGTCGGGGCCTCGTTTCCGAGACGTAGACGTAGATATGCCGCCCCGCGGTCCACGCCGCGCGGATGGGTGCCAGGGCCGTGCCTATATCGACCGTGGCCAGGGCGCCGGCGTTGCAGTGGGTCATGATGTTCGTTTCCTCCCCGATCAGATCGGCACCGTACTTTCCGATGAGCCGGCAGCGCTCCACGACCTGGTCTGCATAGGCGTCCGCCGCCTGCACCGGGTCATCCCCAAGCTCCAGCGAGCCCAGCATGTGGTCCACCGCGTAGAACAGGTCATAGGCCGTGGGCCTGGTGCTCTTCAGCTCCTCCGCGGCCTTCCGTACATCAGCCTCGTTCCGCGCCGCCAGGGCCATCCCGTAAGCGGCAGCGGCGCCGATGGAGGGAGCGCCTCTCACGGTCATGTTGCGGATAGCTTCCGCGACCTCGTGATGATCGACCAGATCGACGACCTTGAACTTCTGCGGGATGAGACGCTGGTCGATCATGCGGAGCATGCCCCGCTCGAACCAAACGGCCCTTGTCTCGATGCTCTCCTTACCTAACCGCACCCTCATGATGACCGCTGTGTCATTCCAAACCGATATACTAAGATATTGGCCTTGTTGTATTAACACCGTTAAACGAATGTTCGTAACAAATTAATAATGACCATTGCATTGGAGTAGTGAAGCCGATGAAAAAGAGCTCCGCTCTTGATGTCTACTCGACAAGCTCCGGGCTCAAGCAGATTTCAAACCCGGTCAGGCAAAAGATATTGAGCGAGCTGCAGAGAAGGGACCTGAGCCTATCAGAGATCGCCCAGTTGACCGGCAAGGCACAATCCACGCTCTCAGTGCACCTGGACAAGATGGTCAAGGAAGGGCTGGTGGCCTCGAGGGACGATCCCTCGGACAACCGGCGAAAGATATTCTATCTGGTATCCAAGCCCGTGGGCTCCTCGGTCGTCCCGCGGGAGGACCTTACCCGATCGGTAACCAACATAATCGACAAGAGCATCGGCTCGCCGACCAGGTTCATAAAGGGCGAGCTGCGGGCCCTGGTCATCGGAGTGGAGGCGATAGGGCTTAACATGGACCCGGTGCTCAAGGACATAGGCCGGCAGATCGGCACTGCCGTCGCCCGGCACATGAGATCCACCGACATGAAAGGACTGGTGGACGAGGTCAAGGAGTTCTTCGCCCGGCACGACCTGGGGGACGTCAACGTCTACTCGCTCGTACCGCTCACCTTGATAGTGAAGGATGACTACGACATGTCCGATGCTCCGGATGTCGGGAAGACGCTATGCACACTCAACGAGGGAATAATCGAATCCATCTTCGACACCCGCACCGGTGTGCCGCTGAGGGTGACGCAGTCGGAGTGCTTCGGCACCAAGTGCAACTTTTGCAAGTTCGTCCTAGAGCCAGCTCTTTACGACTAGTATGGCAGCGTGGTCTTGCGGCTCTCGGCGCTCCTTGGGCATATGGGGTCCTTTAGATAGCTGCCTCCGCCGAAGTAGAAGGCGTTGGCGCGGCATCCCCAGCACAGCTCCGGGTCGCATGAGCCGCAAACGATCTCATCAGAGTATTTCCGGAATCCGGTAAAGAACAATGAGGATGAGGCCTTGGCCACGATGTCCTCGAAAGTGTCCTCTCGCAACGAGCCGAGATTTCGCCGCAAGGAGTAGCACGACGAGACCCTTCCATCCAGGGAGATGAACACCGTGGTGCCGCAGTATTCCCGAGGGAAGTCCTGGCAGCCCATGTCCCTGCCGCCTAGGAACAGTTTGTCCCGGTAGAGGTATGCCTCAGAAACGTCCGCCGGGCGGGGAAGGAGGGAGTAGAGCTTGCCAGTATCGTCCACAGGCTTAAGGGACATCAGGCAGGTACGCACCCCGTACCTCTGATAAAGATAGCGCATCGTCTCCTTGACGTCGCTGACGTCCTGAGATGCGGTCATCATCAACAAGTTCCCGATCTCCTGCGGAGGCTTTCCCATGTCCTCCAGGAGCTCGATGCCCTTGAGCGTGTCCCTTGTGGTCCGAGGGTTATAGGAGGACCTCATCGACCTCAGGATCTCAGGGTCCAGGGAATCAAGGTGCACCATTATGTACCCGTCCCGGGTCAGGTCGATGGCCCATTTCGCCTGCCCGATGTCATTGAGGCGTCCCCCGCAGGTCCAAAGGTTGTTGGTCATTCCGTTGTACCTTGCGGCCTGCAGGAGCTCGATCCAATCCGGGCGCTCCATGGGATCACCGCCCATCCAATCGATCTGCCTGAACCCCATGCCGGCCGCCCGCCGGAGGATCCCTTTGATCTCCCTGGTCGATAGAGGTTCTGCGGAGGGCACGTTCCTAGCGTAACAGTACGAGCAATCGGCGGAGCAATCCGCGGTGCACTCAATCTGAAGGCGGAACGGCAGCATCCGGTAGAACTTGGAGGACTGTTGCCTGGTGGACTCCGAGTCAACACCGAACATCGCATCCAGGGCCGAGTCTGAGTGAGGCAGTCTATGCACGCTCCAGTGAGGGTGGGACGGCAATCATTGGCGGCCTCTTAATAACCTTTGTTAAAACAGTTAGG
>JAKIXL010000083.1:3288-6623 GCA_022709105.1 Thermoplasmatota archaeon
GAACATGCTCGTGCCCATGCGGGCCGATCATGCCGTTGATATGCTGGTGAGCGTGGTCGGCGCTGTGGTCGTGGACGTGATCATGCACGATGCGTGGATGCCAGTGAAGATGATCATGCCTCTCTTTCAAGAGGACATAGGTCCCCAGAGCCATAAGCGCCCCGGCCGGGAGGACCATGAGCCCAGGGACCTCGCCCAGCAAAGGGATGGAGACCAGGGCGCCGATGAAAGGGCCCAAGGCGAAGAACGCCCCCGTGCGGGCCGGACCTAGCTCTCCAAGGGCAAATATGAACAGAACCAAGCTTGCCCCATAGCTAAGCGAGCCCAGGAGAAGAGCGGCCAACATCTCGGCGTTAACTGGAGGGGCTTGGCCTAGGAGTAACGCGATGGACAAGGAGGTCGTACCGGCCACCAATCCCTTGAGCATGGCGATCCGTCTTGCCCCAGTGCCCGCGATCCTGCTCGTCAGGTTGTTGTCGAGACCCCAAAGGGCCATCGCCAATACTATTAGCGCCACGCCCAGTCCTGAGGCCTCACCGTTCTCCGCGTTGAAGGTCAACATCGCGCCCGCTGCGGTCATAAGGACCACCGCGGTCCATGTTCGCTTCCCCACGGGCTCGCCGAACATCAGGAACGCGATGAGGGCGGTGGCCACGCCCTCCAAGTTCAGAAGCAGCGAGGAGGCCATCCCGGTCACCGAAGCGATGCCGGTCATGAGAAGGATGGGGGCGATCACTCCGCCCGAGAGGATAGAGCCGGCGAGATATGGCAGCTCCGACCTCTTCAGGGCGGCCTCCTTTTCCCCTGTCCCTTGGACGAGCCGCATGACCATCAGTCCCAGGAACGCTCCCATATACAGCAGGCCGGCCAAGGCAACAGGGGAGACGTCGGCCACTAGGACCTTGGACGCTGGGGGGCTGATGCCGAAGAGAGCGGCCGAGAGGAAAATGTAGATGAACGGCCTCGTACGACCAGAGATCGCGACCATTAGCCACTTCCGATCATGTGCGTTTCATTCCGGCAGGCCCGCTCAAAGCTCCTTTATCATCATGCCATCGTCGACCCTGCCGAGCTCCTCGAGGATCAGCTTATCGTCCTCATATGCCGTGAGGCCGTACTTGACGGCCTTGTTCAGGTCCTCGGTCCGGTGCCCTTCCTCGTCCAACAGCACTATTGTGAACTTGGCGCGAGGATGCTCGCTGATCAGCGCCTGAATGTCCTCCCGGAGCCCCTCGAACTCGTCCCGGGTCATCCCGCCATGCATGGGCGGCCTCTTTCTCCTCATGTCCGCATCCCGGGAAGTAGATAACGCCTTCCTCCTCATGAAACTGTGGTCTCTGGTCGGTCGCCCATGAGCGTGCTGTCCATGTGGTTCGGAATCAAGAGATAAATATCTGGGTGCCATCTAGTCCGTACCGCCGCCCTTGGCGTGCGGTGGAACAGCAGGGACGATCATGGACACAGGGACGTTATCCGAGCTACTGCGCATCCTCAGAGAGAGGAGGCCGCTTGTTCATCATATAACCAACTATGTAACGGTCAACGACTGCGCCAACATCACCTTGTTCATCGGGGCCGCTCCGGTGATGGCAGAGGCCAAGGAGGAGGTGGCCGACATGGTCTCCCTGGCCGGCGCGCTTGTCCTAAACATCGGCACGCTGAGGAAGAAGCAGGTGGAATCCATGTTCATCGCCGGGCATAAGGCCAACGAGCTTGGTGTCCCGATCATCCTGGACCCTGTAGGGGCGGGCGCCACCCGTTACCGTACCGAGGTCGCCTCCCGGATGCTGCAGCAGCTGAACATCAACATAATAAAGGGCAATGCCGGAGAGATCGGAACCCTTGCCGGCACCGGTGGCGTTGTGAGGGGCGTCGACTCGGAAGGCATGACCGGTGATCCAGTCCAGGTCTGCCGCGGCCTTGCGGACGTGACAGGGGCGGTAGTGGTCATGAGCGGCGCAGCCGACATAGTCACCGACGGAAAGAGGACCGTTATAGTGGAGAACGGGCACGCAATGATGGGCCGCATATCTGGCACGGGATGCATGGCCTCTTCCCTGGCAGGTGCCTTCGCCGCTGCCTCGAGGGACCGCGTGGCAACATCGGCGGCGGCCCTGGCGGCCTTTGGAATTGCCGGGGAGAGGGCGGCCGGGAAGGCTTACGGACCGTACTCGTTCAGGTCCATGCTCATGGACGAGGTCGCCGCCCTGGTCCCAGAGGACCTGAGGAGAAGCGCCCGTGTCCGGACGCTCTGAGATCCCTCCTTTCGGTCTAGCCGCGGCGATCGTTGAGCAGGAAGGTTTAACCGGAGGGGCTCCCAGGTCATGACCGCACGGTGATAGGGTGAAGTACGCGAACATTCTCGAGATCATCGGGAGGACGCCCTCGGTTCGACTGAACAGGATGCCTCCCAAGGGCTCGGCGGAAGTGTATGTCAAGCTCGAATCGTTCAATCCCATGAGGTCGGTGAAGGACCGCATAGCTCTTGCCATGATAGAGAGCGCCGAGAGGAAAGGCATCCTCGGGCCAGATAGGAACATCATCGTGGAGCCTACCTCTGGCAACACGGGCATCGGCCTGGCGATGGTGTGCGCGGTGAAAGGCTACCGGCTCGTCCTGACCATGCCGGAGAGCATGTCCGTCGAGCGCAGGAAGCTCCTCCGGGCCATGGGCGCCGAGCTCGTTCTGACGCCGAGATCGCTGGGAATGACCGGAGCGGTCGAGCGTGCCAAGGCCCTGAACGCCGAGAGGCCCGGTTCGCTGCTCCTTCAGCAGTTCGAGAACCCGGCCAACCCCCAGGCGCACTATGAGGCCACCGCGGTGGAGCTGCTTGAGGACCTGCCGGACATGGACGCGTTCGTCGCCGGAGTGGGCACTGGTGGCACCATAACCGGCATAGGGAGAAGGCTGCGCGCTTCCGGAAGCCTTGCGCGGATAATCGCCGTCGAGCCATCATCCTCGGCGGTACTGTCAGGCGGAACCCCTGGTCCTCACGCCATCCAAGGGATCTGTGCCGGCTTCGTGCCCGATGTCCTGGACATTAAGCTCATAGATCGGGTGATAAAGGTGAAGGACGAGGATGCGAAGGAGACCACAAGGAAGCTTGCGACCATGGAAGGCATATTCGCCGGCATATCCTCGGGCGCGGCGGTGCATGCCGCCCTGCAGGTGGCCATGGAGCTAGGGCCGGGCAAGAAGGTCGTGACCATCGCGCCTGACTTCGGAGAGAGATATCTCAGCACCGACCTGTTCCCCGAATGAACGCGGTCCAGAGCGATCGGCGTTCAGGGCCGGGACCGGCCAAAGGCAGGCGTCAGATGCACCCTCATCTAGCA
>JAKIXL010000084.1 GCA_022709105.1 Thermoplasmatota archaeon
CCCTTCGCGCGGATCTCTCTAAGCAGCTCCCTCGGGTTCCCGGCGCATGAGATGGTGCCGTTGCACAGAACATACCCGCGGTCCGCTTCGATGTAATCTAATATCTGGCCAGTGTGAGTGATGACAAGGGCGCTCTTGCCCTCCCTCTCCCTCCTCCCGGCGCAGGTTATGCCTCCGGAGATGAGTTCGCGGATCATCTTGCCGACCCTCTCTATGCTCTCCAGGTCGACCCCTGATTCAGGTTCGTCGAGCAGGTACATGCAGGGGTTCTGGGCCGCCAGCTGCAGCAGCTCCGATCTTTTTATCTCCCCTCCAGAGAACCCCACGTTCACGTCCCGATCCAGGAACCTTTCCATTCCCAGTGTGCCGGCCAGGTTGGCGGGGTCCACCCTGCCGTGCCCGGTGACCTGCAGCATGGTCCTCAGCTGCACGCCCACAAGATTGGGCGGCCTCTGGGACATCATGCCTATGCCCAGCTTGGCCCGCTCATGGATAGGCATGTAGGTTATGTCCTGGCCGTCCATGATGATCTGGCCGCTCACGACCCTAAAGTTGCCCAATCCCATGATGGTGGAGAGAAGGGTCGATTTCCCTGAGCCGTTGGGTCCGAACAGAACGCTGGTGGAACCCGACATGACCGAAAGGCTGATGTCCTTCAGCACTCTGCGGTTGCCTACTTCCACAGTGAGGTTCTTAATTTCTAACATGGTCCTCCCGTTACTTAGAACTGAATCGCTGATAATAATCCTTTCATAGACCAAGGGCGACGGGACGAAGTTCCGGGGCCATTCGTCGTCCCTCTCAGCCCTGGGCCTCCGTTCTCTGGGCAAGCAGGCCCCGGCGTTTACCGTCCCTCCCCCTCACTCCGGAGAACATCGGGCCATATGGCAGCAGGTTCAGAACGAAGAGCGAGAGGACGCTGACCACTATCGCGATGATGTACAGCAGCACATAGAACACCGCGTCCTCGGCGTCAAGTCCGATCGCCCAGAGACGGTTCGATGCGAACGCAAGGGCCAGGATGTGCACCATGTATATGCCGAAGGAGTACCGCCCCAGCAGGTCCATCACGGAAAACGCCCGGCCGGGCCTGGATACCAGGCGCGCGGACGCGCGGTACACCAGTGATGAGGCCAGGACCGAGTATGGGACCACGGCCATTGCCCACCAGAACTCCGATTCGATCATCTGCAGGCCGATGGGGACCACCAGCACCAGGGCCGTCACAGGGACCGGCCCAGTCTCAGCAAGCCCGCGCAAGAAGGTTGAGGGCGTTCGTGAGATATGCATCCCCAACGCAAAGAAGATCAGGTAGCCTGGGAACAGGAAACCGGAAAGGCGCTCACCCATATCGACGACCGGCAACCCCAGGGAATCGATGCCGCCGGCAACCGCGCCCTCGAGGAAAGCGTACCAAGCGATGTACAGGGCGGCGGCAGCGGCCAGGAACATCCAGGACCGGCCCTTGGCGGCAAGGCGGTCCAGCCAAGCAGAGAGGAACGGGAAGAGAAGGTACATCTGGACCATCGCACCGAGGAACCAGAACACCCCCACGGAATCGAACAGGAGGTAGGACCATGCCGCCTGGACGAGATCGGTCCTTCCCAGCACCCAATAGTTATATCCGGCGTAGATGGTGGAAAAGAACAGGTATGGGGGCACCACGGTCATCAGGCGGCGGCGGTAGAAACCCCACGTTCCCCCCGGACTTATCGGCCGGGCGGCCAGGAGGAAACCGGAGATCATGAAGAACAGGGGAACGCCGAAATCAGCGAGATGAGCGATGTAATCCGTGACCCCCGGTATCCAACTTGGCCCTGAGATCGCTTCGGAGAAGCTCCCGGCATGGATGGCCACTATGCCGAGGATGGCGAACCCACGCATCAGGTCCAGTTCCTTGATCCTCCCCCGGGGGGGCAGTTCAGCGCTCACAGTGTTTAATCTATTCTAGATGAATATAATTGTTAGCTCGAACGCACATTTTTAATTTGGTCATCGGCATCCCCGCCCGTGCTCGTCTTCTGCCACATGGTGATCGGGGCCATCCTCGGGCTCATGCTGTACCGCAGGCTGGACATAAGGTCAGCGGTGCCAGTGGGGGCACTAGGGGCGATCCTCCCCGACATCATCGACAAGCCGCTGGGACACCTGCTGCTCCAGAGCACTCTCGACTCCGGGAGGATATATGCGCACACCCTGCTGTTCCTGGCAATGGTGACAGCGGTAGGCGCGGCCGCCTGGAGATACAAGCTGACCCCTCTCGTCCTTGTCCTTGCCCTGGGCATCGCCAGTCACCTGTTCCTGGATGCCATGTGGGACAATCCAGTGACCCTGTTCTGGCCGGCCCTGGGCCCCTTCATCCCGTTCCATTACCCGGATTACTTCGAGGCCTCGTTCATAGTCGAGATCACCTCCCCCCTCGAATGGCTGTTCGGAGCGTCCCTGCTCATCATCCTGGGGACCATATACAAGGAGGAGATGGGAGCATGGGGGCATCTCGCCGTTAGGTCCAGGTCGTTCCGCCTGCCGCTGTTCGGCCTGTTGGCCTTGGCCGGTGTACTGACCGTGGCCGCCCTGGCCCTCAGCTCAGTCGATGCGATGGAGGCCCCGGTCAAGGTCATGACCGGGGGATGCGCCTTCGCCGCCGGCAGCTTCCTGTTCGTCCGAGAGAGGCGAGGAGCGCTCCTTTAGTTTCTGGAGAAAGCTTGGATATTGAAGTATGAAGGACAATATCGGTCAAAGGAGGCTCCTTCTTCAAGGAGACATCAATGGCGTCGATGGGAACGAGATGGTCGTGCCGCCGGCCGTCGACCCGGTGGCCTCATCTCGCGGCTCGAGGCGATGGTTTGGGAAGGTGCGCTCAATCCGCCGGAGGGATGAGCAGGTAATCCGTGAACTTTTTTGGCTCGGGGTCGTTGCTGAGCCTGCTGATGACCAGGCCTATCACGAACAGCGGTATGGCCAGGACCACGGCGGCGACGCCCAGCAGGGAAAGGCTCTGTAAGGGAGTGGGCAACTTCATCAGGACCTCCGGAAGAACAGCGCAGTACCAGAGGCCCGACGGTCGGCGAACCGGCCCCTGTGGCGGCCTGCGGTGGCCTGGGCCAGCCCTGCGGTGGCGCGATGGATCCCCTTCCGGATATGGGAGGCCGAACAACCCCTCCTCATCTCCAAGAGCATCTCTTTCACCACCACGCTCTCTTGCACTTCGCCATCCTCCTTTACAAGGGTAAGCCTGTGCAAGGAGAAAAAGCCTAGCATGGACGCGACGAGGAAGAAGTACTCCCAATTCGGAAGGAACATAGCGATGGCGCCTCCCAGCAGCGGGGCCGTCCCGGTTGCCAGCGCGGCGAACAGCGAGGTCGAGGCCAGATAGGAGGTTGCCTCTCCGCTCGGCGCGAGCTTCAGGCTTATGTTCCCCGAGACCAGGCCTACTCCGGAGGTGGCCATCCCCATAAGCACCTCGGCCATCACCACCAGCAGGACCAATACAGGCGTGGTGTGGAACAGCACCGTGGAGGCCCACAACAGGAAGCAGCCGATGAGCATCGGTCCAGAGACTCGGAGCACCGATTTGTTGGAGAACTGGTCCGAAAGCCTTCCCCACATCTTGAAGAAGGCGAGGCTGGAGGCCTGTCCGACGACCGTGAACACCATGACCGTGGAGGTGTCCATGCCCAGGCTGGTGAGCATGTACACGCTCAGGAACGGCAGCGCGAGATTGATCGCGAAGCTCCAGGATGTTAGGAACACTATGAGGTTCTTGAAGTTGCGGTCCTCGAACGGCTTCTTCAGCAGTGCTCCGAACCGCGGCACGCTTTGACCGCCGCCCATCCTGGGCTCCGGAATGGCCGATATGCAAAGCACGCCTATCATCCCCACGATGAAAAGAATGGAGTAACCCTCGATGACCATGCCGGGGAACGCCGATCCCCACCAGGTGATGAAGAACCCCGCCCCCAGTCCCATTGGTATGCTGGACGCCGTGCTTAGCAGCATCCTTTTCGAGAAGAACCTTCCCAGCTCATTTGTGGGCAGGAGGTCGTGCATCCATGAGTTCCAGCTGCATCCTCCGATGGAGCCAAGGATCGAGTTCGGCACCATGGCCAGCAGGACCAACGGCAGTGCCATCTCGAAAGGCACAGCCAGTGGGACCATCGCTATGACCAGCCAGAACGACCGGCTCAACGCTGCGGCGGGCACGGTTATCGACCTCCGCACACGCACCTTCTCGATAAGGTATGTGGTGGGCAGCTGGATGATATTGGCCAAGGCCGGTATCATGGCCATGAGCCCTATGACAAGTTCAGAGGCGCCCAAGGCTAGGGCGAAGGCGATGAGGAACGTGCTCCCCGTCAACGTGGACATGACCGAGGTGGCCACCCCATCATTGATAACGCCCCGGAAGCCTCTCGAGACCTCCGTCTCAGTAAGTTCGCTCCTGCATCCCATCTAACATCACTTGGACCGAGGTCCTGTTCTATGCCACTAGAAAGAGGTTATAAACGAATTATCACGTGGTTATCATCAACGATACCACTAACGGAAGGAACAGGGCCGACCCACAGCGATAAGATGACTGGCTAGGCCGCCGTAAGCTCTACATGATGAAGCACCCGCTCCTCCGTCCCCTCGGGAATGCGGCATCGGGGACAGGAGAAGATGCGATAGTTTGATGAAACCCGCTGACGATAAGGACAATGTGAGCGGAATGGGATGTGGAGAAGGAGGGCGGAACGATATCGTCGTGATCGGCGGAGGCATCGCCGGAATGACGGCGTCCCTGGCATTGGCGTCACTGGGCCATAAGGTCGCCCTCATAGAGAAGAGCGACAAGCTGGGGGGCAGAGCAGGGCGCTTGGGGACAATGCTCCCGCAGATGCTCCGCTGCTCCGAGATCATCGGACCAATGGTGTTCCGCGTCCTAGGGGATCGGAACATTAAGGTCCTTCTGTCCAGCGAGATATCGTCCATAGGAAGGGACGACAGCGGCCATTTCGTGGAGATGGACAACGGCCGCCGCGAGACCGGTTCCGCGATCATCATCGCCACCGGACTGGACACGGTCCCTGCCGGCGCGGTGCCGGAGTATGGGCACGGGCTGCGCAAGGGAGTGATGACGCTCGAGGAACTGGAGGAGCGCATCGCGTCGGGCGGCCCTCTGAGCGATGAGGTGCCTAGGGCCATCGTGTTCGTTCAGTGCGTCGGCTCCAGGACCGAGAGGCGCGGGGTCCCGTACTGCAGCGCCCTATGCTGCGCCAACGCCATAAAGAACGCCCTGCTTTTAAAGCGAGAGGACCCTGGCAGGGACGTCACGGTGCTGTACATCGACATCAGGACCACAGGAAAGGGGCAGGAGGAGCTGTACCGCGAGGCCAGAAGGAGCGGGGTGCGGTTCATCCGGGGGCAGCCGTCCCTCGTGACGGAAAGGGAAGGCCGCCTGCTCGTGTGCGGTGAGAACACCCTGCTTCGGGAACTGTACGAGCTCCCCGCTGACCTCGTGGTGTTGGCCACCGGACTGAGGCAGCCGCCTTCCAACCTTCTTCTGATGGACGAGCTGGAGATCGCGGAAGGAACGACAGGTTTCCCCCTGGCCTTCGGCTCCCACACGACCGCCGAGGGCGTGTTCCTAGCCGGTTCGGTCAAGGGCCCCATGGACATGCCCACGGCGGAGCGTGACGCCAGGGCCTGCGCCCTGGATGTCCATGAGCATCTCGTCAAAGGACCGAGGACCGCTTCGCCCTGATCGGGCCGGCCGAGGTCATTCGGCGGCAGCGTGGACCACGGACGTGCCCCATGCCGGGTTGGCGATGGCATGCTGGTGCATATAGGTCCCCATCGATCGGCGCACCATGATGCCATCAAGGGCCTCTCCTATGCCCGTACCTCGCAGGATGGAGAACCCGTAGGGGCCGGAGGGAAGCGGCTCCAGGCGGGAATAATGGAACTCGTGGGCCCTGATCTCGGCCCCGGGGAACAGGAAGTTGTCCGGGGTCCCCACGGCCTTCACGTAAGCGAGGCCTTGTCGGTCACGTGTCAGCGTGGCCTGGGTGTCAAATATCCCGGCCATGTCATGCACCTTTCCGAAGGCATTTATGGATCGGCACATCGCCATGAGGCCTCCGCATTCGCCGTATACCAGCCGGCCTTCCTGGGAGAGCTGCCTGATGCCCTCGCGGAAATCACCATTGGCCTCCAAGGCCTCGGCATGGACCTCTGGATAACCGCCCCCTAGATAGGCCGCATCGCAGTCTGGGAGAGGCTCCCCCTCCGCAGGGCGGAAGGTCACCACCTTGGCGCCGGCGGCCTCCAGCGCCTCAAGGTTCTCTCTGTAATAGAAGCAGAAGGCGCGGTCACGAGGCACGGCGATGGTCACGCCCTTGCTCTCCTCCTCAACGTAGGGCACGCTCGTCTCGAACTCGGCCTGAGGTGCGGACCTGGCAACGTCCATCAGTCGCCCGAGGTCGATATCGGCAATAAGCTCCTCGATCTGGGCCATTAGGCCGGCGGGG
>JAKIXL010000085.1 GCA_022709105.1 Thermoplasmatota archaeon
CGGTCGGTCGCCATCATTGGAGCGGGATATGTAGGGCTTCCGGTAGCGTGCATGTTCGCCTCCAAGGGCGCTTGCACGCTGGCAGTGGACATCGACGCTGAGCGGGTGGACAAGATCAACCGCGGCATATCGCCGATCGAGGGAGAGGAGCCCGGCCTGGCCGAACTGATGTCCGAGGCGGCCGGGAGCGGAAGGCTCGTGGCGACGACCGACTACGCCCGGATATCGGCCGCGGACGCCATCATCGTTTGTGTGGACACGCCTATCGACGAGGCCACTAAGAGGCCGGTGCTCGACATGGGGCGCTGGTGTCCATCGAGTCAACGCTCCCTCCGCGGACCATGCAGGATCTGGTGATACCTATTATCGAGGAGTCCAGCGGCATGAAGACGGGGAGGGATTTTCTCTTGGTGCACTGTCCCGAGCGAGTGATGCCGGGCCGGTTGTTGAGGAACCTGAAGGAGTACGACCGGGTCCTCGGGGGGTACGACCCTCCATCGGTGGAGGCTGGAAAGAAGCTGTACTCCATGATCATGGAAGGGAAGCTGCATACCTCCGATCTGCTGCACGCCGAGATATCCAAGACGCTGGAGAACGCCTACCGGGACGTGCAGATCGCGTTCGCCAATGAGGTCGCGCTCGCCTGCGAGGAGCTGGGCGCCGACGCGTTCGAAGTGCGGCGCCTCGTCAACACCTGCCCCTTCCGCGACATGCACATCCCCGGGGCCGGCGTGGGCGGCCATTGCCTTCCGAAGGACTCGTGGCTGTTCACCTCGTCGCTCAACGAGTTCAAGCCGACGATCATCACCTCCGCTCGCGAGACGAACGAGCACATGCCGGTGCACATGGTCGAGCTGGTAGAGGATGCGCTATCGGAGGCCGGCCGGGAGATCGAGAGCTCCCGGGTCGCCATTCTAGGCCTGGCGTTCCTCCGGGACTCGGACGACACGAGACACTCGCCGGCGCTGACCATCATCGACCGGCTGCACGGCCGCGCTGACCTGGTGGTCCACGACCCGTACGTGGCGAAGGGATACCGCGCGCCCCTTGTGCGCGAGCTCGAAGAGGCGGTCAACGGAGCGGACTGCCTGGTCATCGTGACAGATCATTCCTGCTACTGGGGCCTCGACCTGCACAACCTGAAGGCCGAAATGAGCACCCCTGTCATCGTGGACGGGAGGAACATGCTCTCGGCCGAAACCTGCCGTTCAGAGGGATTCGTCTATCGCGGCATCGGGAAGGGGACCTTCAGGGGCCGACGGCCCTGGAGGAACAGAGCGAACGACTGAAGGCCATCAGCAAATATTTATTGGCAGGCAGATGCTACGCAGGCCAGATGAAGCTCTTGGCCCAATACTACTCGATAAAGGACTGCGACATCGGAGAGGACACCATCGTCCGCGATTTCGTCAACCTCTATGGGTGCAGGATCGGCCGGGAGTGCAGGATCGCCGCCTATGTGGAGATACAGCGCGGAGTGGTCATCGGTGACCGGGTGAAGGTCGAGGCGTTCGCGTTCATCCCTACGGGCGTCACCATCGAGGACGAGGTCTTCATAGGCCCTCGGGCGACGTTCACCAACGACCTCCATCCCCGGGCGGTGGGAGACTGGGAGATCACCCCGACGGTGGTCAGGAAGGGCGCCTCCATCGGCGCCGGCGCGGTCATCGTGTGCGGCGTGACGATAGGCGAGAACGCCATGGTGGGCGCCGGCGCGGTGGTCACCAGGGACGTGCCTCCGGGAGCGGTGGTGGCCGGCAACCCGGCCCGCGATATCAAGAGGAAGTGAGCAAGATGAACAAGATCCCTGTATCCAGGCCGACCGTCACCGACGAGATGGTGGAGGCAATGGCCGACGCGGTGCGCAACGAGCGGATGGTCCTCGGCGAGAGCGTGTTCAAGTTCGAGGAGGAGTTCGCCCGGTACACCGGGACGAAGCATGCGATATCGGTGTCATCAGGCACGGACGCCCTGGTCCTGACCCTCATTGCTCTGAACGTCCGGGGGAAGGAGGTCATCACCTCCCCGCTCTCCTTCATCGCCACCGCCAACTCCATCGTTCACGCCGGCGCCACGCCGGTGTTCGCCGACTCGTCCCCGAAGGACCTCAACATCGATCCCGCCGAGGTTCGTACGATGAGCGGCACCGCCGCGATCATGCCCGTGCACCTGTTCGGCCAGCCAGCGAGAATGGACGAGCTCCGCGAGGCCGTCGGGGAGAAAGTGAAGATCATCGAGGACGCCTGCCAGGCCCACGGCGCGGTATACAAGGGCAAGAAGGCCGGGTCCATAGGAGACGCCGGCTGCTTCTCCTTCTACGCGACCAAGAACATGACCGTGGGCGGAGACGGGGGAATGATCACTACGAACGACGAGCGGTTGGCCGCGGACCTTCGAAAGCTCAGGGACTGCGGGCGAACCTCGAGGTACGTCCACGACATCTTCGGCTTCACCGCTCGGCTGAACACCGCCAACGCCGCCTTCGGCCGGGTGCAGCTGCGCAACCTTGACGGATGGAACGAGCGGCGGCGGGCGATCGCGCGGCGGTACGCCGAGAAGCTCAGGGACGTTCCCGAGGTGATCCTTCCGCCAATGGGGAACAGGGACATCACCCCGGTCTTCCACCTCTTCGTGGTCCGGGCCGAGGACCGAGACGCCCTGGCCAGATCGCTCCAATCCCGGGACATCGAAACCGCCGTCCACTATCCGGTGCCCATTCACCTGCAGCCGGTGTACAGGGACGCGTTCGGGTACTCTCCAGGCTCGTACCCGGAAAGCGAGCGGCTTGCCGACCGCGTTCTCTCGCTGCCGGTATTCCCCACGCTCGCCGACGAGGACGTCGATCGCGTATGCGAGGCCATCATCGACCACTATGGGGGCAAGATATGAGAAGGATCGAGGTCGCCGTCCTGGGGGTCGGCTACTGGGGCAAGAAGATAGTCGACGAGTACAGCAACATCCCCGGCGTGAAGGTGAAGGCGGTATCGGACCAAATGGACAAGAACCTGGAGTTCTGCAGGGACCGCTACGGCGTGGAGAACCTTTACCATGACTACCGCGAGGTGCTGAAGGACGCAGACATCACCGCGGTGAACGTATGCCTTCCCAACGGCCTGCACCACCAGGCGTGCAAGGACGCGCTGGACGCCGGCAAGCACGTGCTGGTGGAGAAGCCCATCACATTGAGGTCGAAGGACGGGGCGGAGCTGGTGGAGCTTGCCGGAAGGAAGAACCTGACATTGTCGGTGGGTCACATCTACCGGTTCAACAACGCGCTCCTGGAGATACGCCGGCTGATGGGCCAGAACTTCTTCGGCAGGCCGTTCAGCATGAACTTCACATGGACCAATCTCGAGCCGGCGTTTCCCGACCGGGACGTAATCGTGGACCTGGCCCCGCACTTCTTTGATATGGTGAACTTCATCTTCGACGCTTGGCCGTCGAGGATCACCTGCACCGGGAAACCGTTCCGGAGGAAAGAGCTGGAGGAGCTGGCGTACATTACCTGTGAGATGCCGTCAGGCGTCTTGGCGAACGCCACCCTGAGCTGGCTGGCCCCCCGCAAGGTGCGGCAGATCGAGCTCATAGGGGAGAACCGCTCGGCCCTCATCGACGCGGTGGCGCAGGACGTGACGATCTACGAGAGCGGGTACACTTACAAACTGGGGATAGAGAGGAACAACACCATCCGCACGGAGCTTACCAACTTCCTGCGGTCCATAGGCGACCCCGCCACGGAAACGAGGAACTCCGGTATAGTCGGCGTGAGGACGGTCGAGATGATCGAGAAGAGCATGGAGTCGCTGCGAGAAGGCAGGACCGTCGACACCGGTGCCTGAGGTCGCATGGCCAGAGTCTTGATGCTAGTCACCAACGAGTACCGCCCGGACCCCCGGGTGCACAAGGAGGCGAGAGCGCTCATCGATGGCGGCCATGAGGTGACGGTCGCTGCGTGGGACCGGCAGCGAGCAAGGCCGCCCCGCGAGGTGGTGGAAGGGGTGAGGCTGCATCGCGTCCGCACCGGGAGGGTCGGCGGGCAGCTCGCGCTCGTTCTGAACTACCCGCTGTTCCTGCTCCGTTGCCTGGCCGCTGCCAGAGAGGTCCGCCCCGAGATCGTGCACGCTCATGACCTGGACACCCTGCCCGCGGGGCTGCTGATATCGCGGCTTAGGGGCGTGCCCATCGTCTATGACGCGCATGAGAGGTACGCCAAGATGATCGCCATGGACGTCCCCGCGGCCGTCTCCCGCCTCGTGGAGAAGCTGGAGCAAACAATGTTGCCCCGCGTGGACCTGGCCATCACCATCAACGAGGCCATGGCCGCGGAGATGGAGAGGCACACCCGCGATAAGGTCCTGGTGATCATGAACGTCATCGAGCTTCCTCCGAGGTCAAGGACCAGACAGCACGTCGAGAACGAGTCCATCGTGCTCTTCAACCCGGTGACCTTCGAGCCGATGCGGTACCTGGAGGAGAGCATAGAGGCGGCATCCAAGACCGACAGGTGCGTCCTGCGCATCGCCGGTTCAGGCCGTTTGCAGAAGGCCGTGGAGAAAGGTGCCAGGGAGCATGACAATGTGGAGTATATCGGCCACCTTCCGTTCTCAAGGCTGCTCGAGGAGTACGATAAGGTGGACGCTGTTCTCATCCTCATAGACCCTGCCAACGAGAACTACAGGACGGGAACGGCCAACAAGCTAGGCGAGTGCATGGCCTTCGGGCTGCCCATATTGGTGTCGAAGGGAACGCTCAACGCCATGATAGTAGAGAGAGAGGGCTGCGGCATATCCTTCGACTGGAGCGAAGAGAACTTCCGGCGCGCGGTGGACAGCTTGCGGGACCGGAGGACCAGGGAAGAGATGGGCCGAAGGGGACGGGACGCGGCCGAGAGAGAGTATAACTGGGGTACGATGAAGGAGAGACTGCAGTATGCATATGCCCGCATACTGTCGTGAAACGTCCACATTAGCTTAAGCATCCGGGAGCCCATTCGGTGGGCCGAAGGAACATAGCGTGGAAGGTGAGGCTGCGACATGAAGGAGCTGACCGTGGTGGTTACCGGGTCGGGGGCCCCGGGTATAGCGGGCACTTTGTTCTCATTGAAGGAGAACCCGGACCGAAGGCCGGTCAAGGTGGTAGGCACTGACATTGAGAATGATGTGGTCGGAAGGTATCTATGCGATTCCTTCCGCACCATCCCCCGGCCCAGTTCCCCCGATTACGTCAGCGCGCTCATGGATCTCTGCTATGATGCCGGGGCACGGACCATAGTCCCGCAGAACACTGCCGAGCTCGAAACGATCTCCGCGAGCATCGACGATTTCCGAAGGGAAGGGATCCATGTCGTGGTCTCTCCCAAGGTGGCCATATCCTGCGCCAATGACAAGGACGCTCTCACTTCGATCGCACGCAACATCGGGGTCCCGGTCCCCGCCCACCGGATGGCCTCCACCATCGACGATCTTGTCGAGGCCGCGTCGGACCTTGGGTGGCCTGAAAGAAAGGTCGTGATCAAGCCGCCCGGCTCGAATGGCATGAGAGGGGTCAGGATAATAGATGAGGCCGTTGACCTGAAGCGCCTTTACTATGAGGAGAAGCCCAGCTCCCTCTGCGTCCGCATGGACCACATGAGGCAGGTGCTAGGTGGCGAGTTCCCGGAACTTATGGTGATGGAGCACCTGCCGGGGACCGAGTACACCGTGGACGTGTTCCACGGGGACGACATCCTGGCGATACCTAGACGGAGGGACCGCATAGTGTCCGGCATAACCTTCGCCGGGACGGTGGAGAGGCGGGAGGACATCATCCAGAGCTCGGAGCGTCTCGCCAGGAGCCTCGGCCTGGACTACGCCTTCGGGTTCCAGTACAAGCTTGACAACGAGGGGACCCCAAAGCTCCTGGAGTGCAATCCCAGGGTACAGGGGACCATGGTGCTATCGACCTTGGCCGGTGCCAACATGATCTACGCGGCGGTCATGAAGGCCCTGGGCGAGCCAGTGCCGTCCATGAGGGTGACCTGGGGCACAAGGCTCATGCGGTACTGGGGAGGCATCGGTGTGGCGGACGGCCGCCTCGCGGTGAGGATATGAGGGCCTGGCAGAGATATGAGGGCCTCAGGTTATCGGGCGAGTGGCATGTCCGCCATGACCGATGGAAGCGCGAGCGTGGAGCAGCTTTGCGATGCCGCGGAGCGACTGTCCATACCCTTGATGGCGTTCACAGAGCATGTCAGGAGGTCCTTGGACTACGACTTCGGAACTCTGTTGGACGATATCGACAAGGCCAAGAGGAGACCCGGACTGACGGTCCTCTCGGGACTGGAGGCCAAGGTGCTACCCGACGGCTCCTTGGACGTGGAGGACAACATCCTTGAATCGGTCGATTACCCTATCTTTGCATTCCACTCCTTCCCAGCGGATAAGGGCAAGTTCATGGATGCTCTCCGCGCGGTCCTGTCCTCG
>JAKIXL010000086.1:0-310 GCA_022709105.1 Thermoplasmatota archaeon
TGCCTTGCGGCATCACGTCGGTGGAGGGCAGGTTCAAGAAGGGCGACGTTGTTAGGATCAACGATCTTGGAAAGGGGATATCCAACTTCTCCTCGGCGGAGGTCCAGGCCATGGTCCAGAAGTGTAAAAGCGATAAGGTCCAGGGCAAGAACGGCAACGGCACCGCGGTCGTCAGTCATGAGAACATAGTGTTCATGGATTGAGGTCAGAGGGACCGGGCCCACGCCCGGACCTCGTCCCAATCTCTAAAATCATATGGTTTCGAGGGATCTATGCCCCTCCCCCGCAGCGCTTTCTTGGTGCCGACGCC
>JAKIXL010000086.1:320-6120 GCA_022709105.1 Thermoplasmatota archaeon
CACTCCGCCGAACAGGCCCAAGGCCACCGGGCCGAGGCTCGGCACCCCGGCCGCAATGTCGTCGAGGTAGTTCTTGCGGGCCGCCTCGACCTTCTCAGGGAACAGGACGTCGCTGCAGCTCACGAACATTGCGACCTTCCTCTCCGCAAGCTGCGGGGACGAGGACTCTACGAACTCCCGGGACTCCTTGGTCCACTTCCCGATGAATATCGATGACCCCAGGACCACGAGGTCATACTCATCTACGCTCCTGCAGCGTCCATTCCCCAGGTCCACGATATCGACATCGTACCCCTTCGCTTCG
The DNA here is from genome assembly GCA_022709105.1 of Thermoplasmatota archaeon. Lineage (GTDB taxonomy): Archaea > Thermoplasmatota > Thermoplasmata > Methanomassiliicoccales > Methanomassiliicoccaceae > UBA6. The sequence continues at coordinate 625 of JAKIXL010000086.1, forward strand.
AGCTCCTCGCCTATGGTCTCTGCGATGCGGGCCGTGGAGCCATATTTGGTGCCGAAGGCGATCAGGGCCTTCATGCCCTCACCGTCCTGGCCCTGCGGTCAGCATTCCTCTTCATGGCAAGGTGGGCGATGCAGATCACTGGCACCACGAACCCCATCACGGCCGAAGGCTGGATGACCAGGGTCGCCCACATATCATAAGCTATGGTGGCCAGAGATACGGCAACGGTACCGTACACGCCCCAGGGCCTGTGGGCGATCAGGCCGATGGCGGATGCTAAACCGAGTGCGCCAAGCAGAAGGAAGGGGGCGGCGATCACCATCGTCTCGTTGGAGACCGGCGTGTCGATCATGGACATCACCTGGTCGCGGGCGGCGACGCCGAGCCCACCGGCGCTGGCGAGGCCGAAGCAAGTGCGCAGTCCCCCCTGCACGAGAGCCAGGAGGGCCACGAGACCATTTCCGAGGTTGTTCCTGAGTTCCATTCATTTCACCTTGGGATCAGCAAACGGACCCGGTTCTTCCTTTTCCGTCAACGTCGCGGTTGAAAAGGTGCCCACAGAACCGCTCTCACATCAAGATCTTCAACTGAAGATGGGAAGAAGTGAACATCGGGCATCGGCCATTTTCACTTACTGGCCCTTCCCCCGGACGGGAGGAGCGGTTCCCTTGATGCCCTCGTAATAGCGGGCGTTAAGTATCACATGGGGGACGATCTCATCGTACATGCGGTCGCCCTCCAGTTCGCTGATAAGGTCATTCAGTTCCTGCAGGCTCGGCGACCAGACCATGCAGATGAGCGAGTCGGGGCGGTCGCTGAAGCTGTAAGTGATGATCTCACGGGCCGCCAATCGGCGGACGAGCGCGGCTGCCGCCTTCTCCCTCTCCCGGTCGTGACGCACCTTTAGGTGCAGGGCGGTGACGATGTCCCCGGACATCTGCGGGTACCATTCGATGGCAAAATGGACGAGGTTGTCCTTCATCAGCCGCTCAATGTGCCTGTTTATCGTCCGAGGGGCCACCCCTAGTTCCTTGGCGATATCGGTGACCGGCCGCCTGGAATCGTCCCTTAGCGCTTCTATGATCCTCAGGTCCATGGGATATACCACCGCCTCCGCGTCTATGTCCATCAATGAAGGATTATAGACCATGCCGATCTGGGGTTGGAACAATCGGGCGGTCTTCTTGACATAGGAGGTGAAGCGGTTGACCCGTCCGGGGTCCAAAACCGCGCCCCCGACGTACAGATAATTGCCGGAGGCCACCATGGCCATGTCCATCTCCTTGTCCCGACCCAGCTCATCCAGCACATCGTTCACCGAGTTCGCCTCGGACCGGCCGTGCACGAGGACCCAGGTGGACCGATAGGCCCGGCCGGAGAACGCAGCGGGAAACTTGGCTATGACACCGCTGGAGATCAGGTCCTGAACTCGGCGGTGCGCGCTCTGAACGCTGATGCCAAGGACCTTGCCCAGCTCGGAGTAGGGCATGCGGGAGTTGTAGATGAGCAGGCGGCAGAGGGCCACGTCGGTCTCGTCCATGGTCGCTCTAGGGAGGTGGACCGAGGTATTAAATTACTTTTGACCGGTCTGAGCCATCAGATCAACGAGAACAGACGGCCCTTTACCCTCCTTAAGCAGGCCCGATCCTAAGTCAAAGGATAAAACGAGTTGCCGAACGACCCTTGTTATGGGCAAAAAGAGACGAAAAAAGAGACCATAGATCTAATGGACGAACGAGGCCAGACCGTGCCGCCTATTAGCGTCAGTGATAAGCTCGGACCGTAACAGGCAGATAGGTCGGCGGACAGGGCCGGCTCCCTGCTCGAGCAGGTGTGATCGTACCGGAGATCATGAGCACGACCATCGAGATCGCTCCCCGGCACCGTTGGGACCTTTTTTGGAAATAGAAGGGTAACTGCGGACGCATAATCGGTCGATGCCTGGCCTGCATTGTGGGAGACCACATGCCGCAGCTCCACGGCGATAGCGTCAAGGACCATACGCTTAGCATGGATGCCCTTGAGGTCAATCTCGAAGGCGTCGACGCGTACGTTTTAACATTGGACGCCAGAACCATCAATGAGCGGTGCGCGGTCGGCAAGGGCGCCTTCGGGACCGAAGAGACTGTTCCCAAGATAAGGGGCACTGGTCCGGCGGACCTGGCGGACCATCGCCGGCCGGTCCTCCCGCAGCTGAGTGCGCCCGGGGTGACCGCTCACAAGGCTAAGATGCAGACCGGACTCCTGATGGAGCACGGTCCGGTGAGTGTCAGGAACACATGGGACGCCTGTGTCTCGGTCATGCAGCCAAGGACGACCTTTCCGCTAAAGGACCACGCGGTCCCGGTCCCGAGAGAGGTCGTGTTCGCCCTGAGATAACCGTCACCGCAGCGGCGCTACTTTTCCTGGCCGGAGGGGCCTATGACACAATGGTCGAGCTTACGGCTGTGAAGAGCGTTATTCCGCTGTTTGCACTGCGGTCGGTCCTTCCGACGAAATATATTGCCTCCCAAGACCATGGTCATAGAGGGTCGTCCTCATGGTACTCTGCCCGGAAGGCAGGAAGGCGGTCCTGGACGCTCCGCCCCGCTGCATGGGGCGCGGAGACTGCCAGTTAGATCGCCTCGCGGGAGCGGTACTCGTCTATTCAGCCGTGGGATGCGCGGCAGCGATGATCAGGGTCGCGCCTGGAGGCAGCAAGGAGGCCACCTGCGGCTCCGATCGCAGTAGGTAAGGATGATGCGGATCAGGCCCGCCCGGGTCCGAACGACGAGGTTCCCGCCCCGGCCTCTCGCCGCCCCCTCAGCTCCTCCCTGACCGATAGATAGAGAACGACGTTGTATGCCGCCGAGATCGCCGAGACCGCAACGGCGAACAGAAGCACCGTCTTCATCAGATCGTTGGTTACCCAGGAGAACACGTCGCCCGCCGGCCCGAAGATGTAGGTAATGAGGGACGGCACATCGAAGGGGAACACCAGGTACAGATAGGCTCCTGCAGCGATGGTGAACACCGAGCCCGCTATGTCCGCCAGTCGCCCCAGGTTCCGATCGGCGGTGAACGCGCGCAGCAGGGCGGGAAAGATGCCGTAGAGCAGGGAGCCATACAGCAGGAACTGCGCCTCCGGGCCGAAACCATCCGTGAAGAAGCCGACACCGCTCACCTGCACGTCAATAAGGACAAGGAAGAACAGCAGGACGAAGAAGACCCCGATGATGTTCCCGATGCGCTCTCCGAGACCTATGGTGTTCCTCCTGGCCTCTCTTGCGACCGTCCTGCGCCACCAGCCCGTAGGCTGGCCGGGGGCCATCTCTGCCGCCATGCTCGACCATATAGTATCGTTAGTAGAAAAAACCGGACCTTGGTATTTATTCGATGGGCCCGTTACACCGCCGATGGCAGAGGGACTGCGCAGGGAGATCGGGCTGTTCGGGGCGGTGGCGTACGGGGTCGGCACGATACTCGGCGCCGGCGTGTATGCTCTCATCGGGGTCGCTTCCGGCGAGGCCGGAAACGCAGTGTGGCTTGCCTTCGCCATCGCCGCCGGTATTGCGCTGTTCAGCGGGCTGAGCTACGCTAAGCTTGCTTCCATGTTCCCGTCCAGCGGGGCCGAGTATGTGTACGTCAAGGAGGCCTTCAGCTCGAACTTCTGGGCGTTCTTAGTAGGATGGCTCGTCCTCATATCTAGCATCATCTCAGGGTCCGCTGTCGCTCTGGGCTTCGGCGGCTATCTCTATGGGCTGACCGGCACCCCGGTCGCGCTGGGGGCCACCGTCCTCATATTGGTCATGGCGGTGGTCAACTATATCGGCATCAAGGAATCGCTCATCCTGAACGTAATACTGACCATGATCGAGCTGGCGGGCGTGGTGATAGTCATCGTCCTTGGCGCGGGGTTCCTGGGCAATGTTGACTATCTGGAGACGCCCGCTGGGCCGTCAGGGGTCATCGCCGCGGTAGGCCTGATCTTCTTCGCGTTCATCGGGTTCGAGGGTCTGGTGAAGATCGGTGACGAGACCAAGGATCCTACCCGGACGATACCTCTCGCCCTCATCCTATCGCTGCTGATCACCGCGGTGCTCTACATCCTCACCGCCCTCTCAGTGGTAAGCGTGCTGCCGTATCATGAGCTGGCCACCTCGACATCTCCGCTCTCCGATGTTGCCATGGCATCATCTGGAAAGGAGGTCTCTCTTCTACTGTCCGCCATAGCCTTGATGGCAACCGCGAACACGGTGCTCATTATCCTAATCGCCTCATCGCGCATCGCCTACGGCATGGCCGAGCGCTCGGCCCTTCCCAGCATCTTGTCGCAGGTGCACCCGGGGCGGGGGACCCCCATGTCAGCGATAGCTATAACCACGGGAGCGTCCCTGGTGTTCACCTTCCTAGGGGGCATCGAGCTCACCGCCAATGTCGCAAACTTCACCATATTCATGGTCTTCCTGGCGGTGAACCTGTCAGTGATACAGTTCTCCCGCAAGGGGATGCGCATGGGTCGAGGTTATCTTCTGTCGGCGATAGTGGGCTCCCTCACCTCAGTGGCCATGCTCTTCCAGTTCGGCTGGGATGTGACGTTCCTCTCCATCCTTATGACCGCCGCCGGGGCCTCGGTGTTCTTCGTGGCAATCAGGCACAGGTCACAGTCGTAACATCATCTTGAGATAAGGAAGGACATGTCCGTTCCCGAGATCGTGGGACCTATCGGCGACCACCAGGAAGCCAAGTCGCTCGTAGAACGTCCTCGAGACCAATGAAGCGTCCAGCTTCACTAGCTCCGATCCGCTCGCTCTGGCCTGGTCCAGCAGGGAGCCGATCAGCTCCCTTCCGATGCCGGTCCCCTGCCATTCCGGTTCCACGAAAACCCTGATGATGCTCTCGCCGCGCAGGGTTGCCGTGCCGACGATCTCGCCCCGCACAAGAGCGACCAGGCAGGTACTATGCCGGAGATCTTTCATTATCGCGTTCTCACCGTGGTAGTGGATGAAGAACTCGATCGCCCGCTCCGAGTAGGCGTCCCGGTATGATGCTCTCACCGTACGCTCTATCAGCGAGCGAACATCGGGGACATCGCCCGTGCCCATGGCCCGGACCTCGATCTCGACCATCGCCGGTCGATAGCTCCTCAGAGCTCGATAGAGTTATCTACGCAAGGTTCTCAATGAAATTATGGGAGCAGCGATGAGGGACTACAACATAATCGTCACGTTCCATCCCACTAGCAAGGCGAAGGCCGAGGAGGAGATCGCCCAACGCCTCAAGGAGAACGGCATCGTCCTCGAGGATATGATGGAATCGTCGGTCAGCGGCCTTGCTCTGCTCCGGGTGACCGGCGACAGCAAAGAGGCCACCAAGAAGCTCCGGGCCTTTGCCATGCGGTTCCCTGAGCTTTTTCGTCACACTCATCGATGGACGCCGATCGAAGAATGGGTAAGTTCCGAGCCTGACAGCATGGTCTCCGCGGCCAGAACGTTCGGCGAGAGGATCGGGGAACGT
>JAKIXL010000086.1:6179-6416 GCA_022709105.1 Thermoplasmatota archaeon
CCAACCTTGACCTGGTTAAGATGCTCACCGAACCCATCCAGAAGGGCATCGTGGACCTGGAGCAGCCTGACATTATCGTCAAGGTCGAGATAATAGGCAGTTATGCAGGGTTTAGCCTTGTTACGATGGAGGAGCAACTTGATATCAACGAGGTGAGATCCCTTATAGGCCTGGCCCGGATCCGTTGACATATGGCTTAAGGGAATTTTATCGGGGCAGGGAGAAAGTTACGGCGCT
>JAKIXL010000087.1 GCA_022709105.1 Thermoplasmatota archaeon
CTAGAACGCCGCGACCCTCTTCACCGCGTCGTATATCCTGTTCGCGTTGAGATAATAATAATGCTCTCCCTGGGGGAGCGGCACCACGATGTCCGGGGCGGTGACCCGCACCACCGGCGCCTCGAGGGAGAGAAGGGCCTCCTCGTTGATCCGGGCGATCAGCTCCGCCGCCACGCCGCAGGTCCTGGGGGCCTCTTGGACGATGACGCAGCGCCCGGTCCTGCGCACAGAGTTCACCACCGCGGCGCTGTCCATAGGCGAGAGCGTCCTCAGGTCGATCACCTCGCAGCTTATCCCCTCTGAGCCGGCGGCCTCCGCCGCCTTCGCGATGAGCGGCATCATCGCGCCCCAGCCCACGACCGTCACGTCGCTGCCCGGCTGCACCGTTCTGGCGCGTCCCAGGGGGATGGAGAACGAGGTGCCCTCAACCTCCTCCTTGAACAGCCGGTAGGAACGGGTGGGTTCGAGGAACACCACGGGGTCAGGGTCCCGCACCGCGGAGATGAGCAATCCCTTGGCCTCTCTCGGGGAGGAAGGCACCACCACCTTCAGCCCTGGTATCTGAACGTACAGAGACTCGGTGCTCTCGGAGTGGTGCTCCAAGGCCTTGACGCCGGCGCCGTACGGGGTCCGCATGACCATGGGCACGGTGAACCTTCCCCGGGAACGGTTCCGGAGCCTGGAAGCATGGGATATCATCTGGTTGAGCGTGAGGTAGGAGAAACCCATGAACTGTATCTCCGCCACCGGCCTGAGGCCGTTGAGGGCCATCCCGATCGCCATGCCGGCGATGGCCGCCTCAGCGAGCGGCGTATCGATGACCCTGTTCCCGCCGAAGCGGTCGAACAGTCCCTCGGTCACGCGGAACACCCCGCCGTCCTTCCCCACGTCCTCTCCCAGCAACACGACCGATGGGTCCTCCTCCATCAGGTTTGCCAGGGCTGAGTTCAGGGCGGAGACCATGTTCATCTCGCTCATCCCTTATCACCGTCCCTCAGCTCGGCACGCAGCCTGTCCATCTCCGTCTTCAGCTCCGAAGGCATCTCCGCGTAGGTGTATTGGAAAACGTCCTCCAGGGCCGGTGGCGGGAAGCCTTCCGCCTCTGCCACCGCCTTCTCCACGGCCTCTCTTGCATCGCTCCAAACCTGCTTCTCCCGGTCATCGTCCAGCGATCCGCGGGAGATCAGGTACGCCTTGAGCCGGGAGATGGGGTCCCGCAGCTCCCATCCCTTCGCTTCGCTCTCCAGGCGGTATTTCCTCGCGTCGTCCGAGGTGGTGTGGTTCCCCATCCGATAGGTGTACGCCTCGATCAGCGTTGGGCCCTCGCCTCTCCTCGCGCGCTCCGCCGCCTCCTTGGTAGCGATATACATGGCCAACAGGTCGTTCCCATCCACCTGGATGCCCTTGAGGCCATAGGCGCAGGCCTTCTGGGCGATCGTGGGCGCTGCGGTCTGCCTGCTCCTGGGAACGGAAATGGCCCATTGGTTGTTCTGGACCACGAACACATTGGGCGTGCGGAGAACGCCTGAAACGTTCATGGCCTCGTGGAAATCGCCCTCTGATGTCCCCCCGTCGCCGCAAAAGGCCAGGGTGACCCTGTTCTCCGAGCGCAGCGCCGAGGCGTAGGCGATGCCGACCGAGATGGGCATCTGGGACGCCACCGGTATCGAGGCCGGAGTGATGTTAAGCCCTGGCGGGTAGCGGCTACCCTCCTCGTTCCCCATCCAATATAGATAATAGTTCAGCAGAGGAAGGCCCTTCCACAGCAGTCCTGCCAGCTCACGGAACGCCCATACGAGCCAATCCCCTTCCTCCAGCGCCATCGCCGGGCCCATGGACGCCGCCTCCTGGCCGTGATTGGGCGGATACGCTCCCAGGCGGCCCTGCCGCTGGAGGATGACCGCCTTCTCGTCCGCCGCTCTGGAGAGCACCATGGTGCGGTATGCTCTCTCCAGCACCGAATCGTCGAGCTTCGGCTCGAGGGCCTTCTCCACTACTTTCCCGTTCTGGTCGAGCACCTTCAGCATCCTTCCCCGGTGAGGGTCGTAGTCATCGGTCAGCATGGTGGTTCCTCCTGCCCGATAATGCTTCCTTGGCCTTATATGATGAACGGACCAGGGGCGCCGATGCCACGTGCTCGAACCCCAGGGACCTCGCGGCCTCCCCCAGCTCGGAGAAGACCTCGGGTCTGACGTACTCGGCCACCTGGAGGGTGCCGCCCCGGGGCCTCAGGTACTGCCCCATCGTTACCGCCCCCACCCCCGCGTCCCGGAGGTCCCGCAGGGTCATCAACACCTCTTCCGGGGTCTCCCCGACACCCAGCATCAGCGAGCTCTTTATCACCGCGCCGGGGGCCGCTCTCCTCAAGAACGACAGCGTTTCGAGCGAGGTGCGGTAGCTGCACCGGCGGTCCCTTATCCGCTGCAGCCGCTCCACCGTCTCTATGTTATGGCTCAGCACCTCAGGCCGGGCCTCGGCCACTACCCGGAGGTCCTTCTTCGATGACCGCATGTCCGGGACCAGCAGTTCGATGGTGGTTCCAGGGCTAAGGCGCCGGATGGCCTCCGTAACGTCTCGGAAATGCTGGGACCCTTGGTCCGGAAGATCGTCCCGGGTCACCGAGGTGACCACCGCATGGCTTAGGCCCAGTTCCCTGACCGCGGCCCCTATGCGCTCCGGCTCCAGGGGATCGACGTTCTCAGGGACGCCGTGTTCCACTGCGCAGAAGGAACAGGCCCTGGTGCATGTCCGGCCGAGGACCATGAACGTCAGATGGCCCCGTGACCAGCATTCAGAAATATTGGGGCAGTGGGACGAATCGCAGACGGTATTTATGCCGCTCCTCGTCGCCAGGTCCCTCAACCTGGTAAAGCCGTCTCCCGTGGGAGCCCTGATCTTTAGCCACTCGGGCTTTCCTCCGACGACCATATGCTATCAATATTGCATTAGCGGAGTGAAAAAGGCAGCGGATGTCCTTGAGGCACCGGTCCCGTCATCCCTAAATAGTACCGCCCTCGGATAATTCACAGGTGATCGAGTGGACGCCTACGAGAAGATGCAGAGCGATCTGGACTCCAAGACCGGAGCGGAGAGGGAGAAGGCGGTCAAGGATCTCAGCTCGGAGTGCATATGCCCGGACTGCCCGACATACAACAATTGTGCCGAGGCGGCGGGAGAGCTGTTGTACTGCTTCCTAGGGCGGAGCAAGGAATGCATCACCTCCGAGGACCTTGGGTGCTTCTGCCTGATGGACTGCCCGGTGGCCAACAGGGCAGGGCTTGGCCATCTCTACTACTGCACCAAGGGCACTGAGTCGGAGGTCCGGAAGGGCGGACGGTAGCGCCCTTGAACGTGCTTGGACGGGCCTTCATAATAATCCCATCATGAGCGCGTTAGGCCGTGATCGATGCCGATGTCGCAATGATTGATATCGTTGGCAAGCGTTCATATCGAACATGCCCAGCCTTGATGAGCTGAACCGGATGACCCCCGACAAGCGCAAGGCCGAGATAGCGGCCATGAGATCGAAGTGCCCCTGCCCGAAGTGCCCTACCTACACCGAGTGCGCCAAGGAGAGGGAGGAGAAGCTGTTCTGCTTCTACGGCCGTTCCCCGGACTGCGTGACCAGGGAGCTGAAGTGCATATGCGGGAAGTGCCCGGTCCATTCCGAGCTTGGGTTCCGAGGGCATCACTACTGCACCCGTGGAGGGGAGCGGACCTCTCCAAAGAGGTTCTGATGCCGAGAGGGAAGAGGCCCGCGAGGCGGGAGTTTGTCCATCCAGTATGCTCAAGGACCATCCAGATGTTAGGAAATAATAAATAGGTCCATCATCTTAGGAGGATGGCTAGGCTCGACCGGGACGTTCGGCACGCCCTTTTACACCGCAGACGTCGACAGCGGGGGTGACAGCGGGGGACGCCGTAACCGGAAAGGCGCGGGCCCTGACAACAACAATGAGGCCCTGTCCTATGGGGTTGGAGGCGGCCGGGAGGTGCGATCGGAGGGTCGCATGCCCGGTCATAGTCATGGAGAACGGGTCAGGCCCTGACGGGAGCAGCCTTACCGTGGACTACTAACGCTCAAAGGGGAGCGGGGCTGAGAAGCTGGCAGGATCACTCGCGCCGATCCGAGCGGCTACCCTCGTGGCCTAGCGCTTCTTTCCTCTAGCGGGCACCCTGCTCGGATCGCAACCGGTTATCTTATCGGATGCAAAGTCGAACACGACCACGCTATCCTTCCCCTCTCTGATGGTGAGGCGCCGGGTGCCGTCGACGCGGCCAACCACCGCCGCGGTGACCCCGACGGTGGCGAACAGCTGCTCGATCGCCAGTGAATGGCTGGGATCGCAGGTAAGGGCGAAGCCGCAGCCTTGATAGGCCTTTATCCACTGCGATAGATCGACGTTGTCCGGCCGAGGGATGGCCCCGATGTCCACGGTCCCGCCCTTTCCGCTGGTTTCCAGCAGCATGCCCAGGGTGCCGATGCTGCCAGGGTTGCTGATGTCCTTTCCCGATCGGGCCAGGCGTCTCTTCCCGATCTCGTTCATTATGAGCATCTGCCTCCGGCAGGTAGCGGCGTCCTTCTTGGTCGTGGTATCCCAGGCGAACGGCAGGGAGCTGGGGAAAAAGCCGTCAAGGTCCATAGCGAAGACAATGTCGTCCCCCTCTTGAGCGGTGTGTGAGTAAATGACGTTGTCCTGCCGGGCGGTGCCGAGAACGGCGACGTCGATGGCGTTGTACTCGCAATCAGGATGGGTGTGTCCACCTACGATCGGGACCCCGAACTTCTCCACTGCCTCCTCGACCCCTCTCATCACCTGGGCGCATACCTTCTCGTCCTTCATGGAGATTATGTCGACCAGGGCCAGCGGGATCCCTCCCATGGCCGAGATATCGTTCAGGTTCACAAGCACGGCATAGTAGCCTGCATAGAACGGAGCTACCTTCATCAGGGACTCCATGATCCCGTCGGCTGCAAGCAGGAGGACATCATCATTGAACTTGATGACCGCGGCATCTTCGCCATAGGCCGCCAGGACGTTATTGTTGGGGATGAGCGGAAAGAAGCTGATGACCTCGGAGATGGTCCTTTTCCGGGTAACGCCCGGGTAGTTCCTTATGCCATCTGCCAGCGCTTGTAGGTCCATAGCCTTGCAATGGGCTGGTAGATTAAATAGATTATCGGGACCGCCAGGGTCTCACGGCCCGGCCAGAGTGAGGTCCAGCTTGGTCTGTTTGGTATCCCTGATGAGGCTTGAGAACGAGAGGAGGTCAGAGAGCATCATGGAAAGGAGCTCCTCGAACCGCGGGACAAGCGAGGGGTCCTCGTGAAGATAAACCAAGTTTAAGTCGGCGACCTTGATGCCTGCTCGTTGAACGAACTTTCTGGCCTCCTGGCGCTCTTGGACCCCTACCTGTTTCGAGGAGGGCATGTCCCGCACCCCTGCCCTCCTCAGCTCCTCGAAGAACACCGGACGACGGAACAACCTGTTCAGACTGAAGAGGATCAGCAGATCGGCCTCCTGCCCGTTCTCCAGCTTTCGGCAGGATTCCCCAATCATCTCATAGACATCCTTGTCCCTGCCCTTGACCGGCACGTATACCTTTGCCGGCGGGACCTCCTTCTCCTTAAGGTAATTGCAGTCGGTCAAGGCCCGAAGATAGCCGGTCAAGATAAGTCGGTGTATGTTTATATCGCGTTCCACAAGTTCTCGTGACAACGCGCTGATGGATTTTCCGTCGTTTTTTAAAATTTCGAAGATAATGTCCTTCAATGCCTTGTCTGGATTGAACATTTGGTAACCAATATGGTAACAAATATGATAAATAAATAGCTTGGTTCGTTTTTCATGGCACACCAAAGACGATCATCCTCTTGCGATCAATGTTGCATCCCGCTCCTCCGACGATGAAGTACATTGAGGAAGGGGCAGGGAGCTATCTTGAGCGCAAGATATAGGGAAGGAGGTCGCTATGTGAGATCAAGAGGAACGATGCACCATTTTGTTCATTCGGAAAAATTGAATAAAAACGCTCATAATAATTTTCAACAGCATCTCGCGGGAAAGGGGCCTTAGTACCTTTTCCTATAATCAGGAACAATAATATCGAGAACCGCATTAACGCCATTTAATTATGCTTAACATTGTTAATGGTCTATCTCTGGACGCTTCTTCTGATAACAGATATGGTAACAAACATTCTGAACGATGGACATTTTTGCGTTTTAATATTACCAAGTTCTGCTCCAAAATGCGTTCAAAAATTACTTTAAACCATAGGCTAGATAGCAGAGCTTGCATCTAGCCAATGTCTATCTGGGATGGGTAAGTGTGATATCATGAAGGCATCTGATCCTATGGCGGG
>JAKIXL010000088.1 GCA_022709105.1 Thermoplasmatota archaeon
CTCCCGGAGGCGGAGACCGAGGTGGTCACCGCCCGGACGTCCGCCGGACCGCCGATCCAGGCCGTTCCCGCCGTTCGAAAACTGGCCAGGGACCTCGGCGTCGACATCGCCGGCGTGAAGGGCACTGGCCCTGAGGGCAGGATCACCGAGGAGGATGTCCGCAAGGCCGCCGCGCCGGCCGCGAAAGGGGCGGCGCCGGGGTCCGCGGAACCGAGGATGAGGGCCAAGTTCGACATCTACGGCCGGATCGAGGCGAGGCCCCTCCGAGGGGTCAGGCGTTCGACCGCAAGGCACATGATGGAAGCAAGGTCCAGCGCCGCTCTCGTCACCACCATGGAGATCGCTGACGTGACCGATCTGGTCGCCCTCAGGAACAAGGTGAACGCCTACGCCCAGGGGTCCAAGGGATTGAAGCTTACCTTCCTGCCGTTCATCATGAAGGCCGTCATAGCGAGCCTGAGGAAGCACCCCTACATGAACTCCTCCATGGACGAGGAGGCCGAAGAGATAATCATCAAGGACTATTACAATCTGGGAATAGCGGTGGCAACCGAGGACGGTCTCCTGGTCCCGGTGGTCAAGGCTGCCGACCAGAAGAGCATCTTCGAACTGGGCAAAGAGATCAAGGAGCTCGCGGAGGCGGCACAGAGCCGGAAGATCGACCTCGCCGACCTGAAGGGTGGAACGTTCTCCATCACCAACTATGGGGTCTTCGGAGGGACCTATGCCACTCCCATACCCAACTACCCGGAGGCGGCGATCCTCGGCTTGGGCCGCATTCAGGACGCGCCGATGGTCCACGAGGGAGCGGTGGTGCCTCGCAAGGTGCTGCACCTGTCCCTGACGTTCGACCACCGGATCATGGACGGGGCGCAGGCGGCCACCTTCCTCACCGACCTGAGGGACTTTCTAGAACGGCCCGAGCTGATGCTGCTGGACCTCTAGCGGGAGAAGGTCCAGGCCGGGTCCTCGTACCGCGCGCGCGACAGCTCCGAGGCCCTCGCGGACTCGGCGGCGGTGAGAGGCGATCCCGAGCACTCCTTTCCCCGGCAGAAAGCGGCCTGCAGGCTGGCAAGGAGGTCGCCCGCGCCGCATCCGGTGAGCGAGCGCACCGAGGTCACTCTGTCCCAGGGGTGCGACAGGGCCTTGTCCGATAGCTTGACCGGATCCACCTTGAGCACCGAGAACATCTTCGCGCTGTCGACATCGTACAGCACCGTGCCGTGCTGGAGAAAGACCCCTTGCCTGCGGGTCTGAGCGCAACCCGATATTTTGCGGCCTCCGGCCAAGATGTCGTTGATCGGAGCGAACTCCGAGGCTATCCCGAGATCGGCCAACGCCGCGATGACCCAACCGCAGACCTCCCGGTACGAGGCGAGGATGTCCGCCCCCATCATCGGCTCGGGCGCGATCACGCTGTATGTGATCTCCCCGGAGCTGTCATGGTATACCGCCCCTCCGCCGGTGCGCCGGCGGACCACATCCACCCCCATGCGGGCGCAGGCCTCCAGGTCCACCTCGTCCTGGACCCTCTGAAACCTGCCGATGCTTACCGCCGACGGCCGCCAGGCATAGAACCTGATGGTCGGGGGAGCGTTGCCTAGGCCGACCGCTTCGGCCACCGCCTCGTCCACGGCCATGTTCACCGAGGCCCGGTGGCCGGTGAACGGCAGCAGGCGCCACCTCACTCCAGGGCCTCCCTGATCAGACCGGCGAGGTCAGGAGACTCGAAGCCGATGGCCACTATGCCGCGCTCCTTCAGTACCCTATCGATCAAAATGGAGATGTCCTTCGAGGCCGTGCTCAGCGGCAGGCCCGCCAGCGCTTCCTCGACGATATCGATGGCCTCCTCCGGATGCATGAAGAAGTCCCCGGATACCTCCGCCCGGACGATGACCGCTCCATCGTGCTCCAGGCGGACCGAGAGCATCTTGCCCCCGGCGATCTTCCGTCGGGCGGAGGCTTCCAACGCTCACTCCTTGGCCAGGTCCAGGATCTGCTGCTTGGTGGTCCTCATCCCGCAGAGCGCCTTCTTGGTCCTCTCGTTGTACAGGGATGGCACGCCCAGCGAGCCTCCGCATGCCCTTTTAAGGACGTCCCCGTAGGACCGCATGAGCTTTGCGTTCTCATCGGAGTGCCATACCTCGAGCTGGGTGATCCCCTGCCCGCCTGCCTTGACCAGCTCCTCGCTCACCTCGTCGACCACCGGGTGAAGCTTGGCGCAGTGGGGGCATTCGCGACCCCAGAAGAATATCAGTCTGCCGCCTTGTTCCGACATGTCATTTCCTCCCTACGAACAGGCCGCACCAGCATTCCCCGGTCTCCCTGTAAACAGGCTGTATGAAGAAGTTGCAGGGGCAGATGAGGTCGAGGTCCTCCTCCAGGTTCCCGGTCGTGATCCTGCAGGGACAGTACTTCAGGCCATGGTTCCTCTGGTTCTCCAGCTCACCCCTGGCCAGCGTCTTGACGAACTCGGCGTCGGGGTTCAGCCTGAACGGTTTGCCTTCGGCGAACCTCTCCCAGACCTCCAAGAGCTGATCGACCTGGTCCAGGCGGTCCCCTCGGTCTATGATGACCTTCTTCGCTTCCGGATAGTCGATCAGCATGAACGCGTTCTTCGCGCCGCAGGTGGGGCAGACCTCCGGCCCCTTAATGCCATAATGGATGTCGTTGCACACGTTGCAACGCCAGAGCTTCTTCACGGCCATTATACTCCTCCATTGACAATGTTATGTATCGAATATAAACAATTGGGGTCTCGCGAGGAAGCAAAGATTTTTAGGGAACGGCACCCATTTTTCCGCGATATGACCGCCATGCGATGCCCGTTCTGCGATACGTTCCTGCAAGGTGATGGGGAAGGACCGCTCTCTATTGCGCTTAAAGGCCACCTGTTGGAGGCACATCATCTGCGAGCGGAACGCGATGTGCTGTCCGGCGTTAAGTTCCGGGAGCACGATCCGCAAATGTGGGAGGGAATGAAGAGCGGCGCCGTGCCGACGGACCGTGCCGTGGGAGAGGACGTTGAGGAGTCGGTCCTGTGCCCCTTCTGCGGGGAACGCTTCTTCGGACACGACGGGGAGGACCTGACCCAGCATCTAATAGCCCATTTCCAGGACGTCCACGGCATCAGAACGCCGGGCAGATCGCTGACCCTGGTGCGCTGATCAGAGCTTCTTCAGCACCGGGCCCGGGGTCCTGAACTCGCCGTCCCAGTAAAGGAGGACGTTGGACCTGTCGTAGTTCTTGGCCACATCAGTGTGGACGACCTTGCCCATGTACCATATGTGGTCCCAGTCCCCACGGTCGATCTGCTCGAGCTTCTTTACCTCGATGTTCAGAGGGCACTCGGCGATGCTTGGCGACCTGATCCGCTTGCCCGGCTCGGGGGTCAGCCCTATCTCGGAGAACTTGTTCAGCCTGCTGCCGGAATGGTGCCCGCAGCGAACGACGTGGTCCAGTATATCCTTTCCCGGCACGTTCAGGGAGAAATCGTCGGTTTCCTCCAGCAGCTTATAGCTGTATCTGGATGACCTGATCCCTATGCCCACGATGGTGGGGTCAACCGAGAACACGTTGAACATCCCTATGGTGGTTACGTTCTGCTCCTTCTCTCCCACTGCCAGGAGCATCACCGGGGCGGGTGGCAACTGCATTACCGCTTCGATCGCTCCCATGTCTAGCTTAATGTCCTCCGTCATTGAGACACCGTACTTCAATCGACGGCCGGCATTATAATAGCGTCTCCTAACGGGTGAGGGCCCGAGCGCGATCTAATTCCTCCCCGGTTTATCAGGGGCAGCTCAGTCCATCTCGGCGGGGTCCTCCTCGGGCGGAAGGGAGATGAGCCGGCGCCAGGTCTCTCGGTCCACCAGCCGGATGTCCCCCCACTCCTCGTAATAATGAAGCTGATAATAGGACATCCAGTTGTTGTTAAGCTCAAGCAGCTTCAGCCGGAAGGCCGCTGCCCGGCCCCGGGGGACCAATACCACCAGCCTTGCCCTCCGCCTCAGCACCTGGGAGTACTCGAAGAGGAGCTTGGGGTCGTCCAGGGACTCGTCGGTCTCCACGAACTCCTTGCTGAGCACGAAGGCGTCCATGTACGCTGTGATGATCCCCCTGCGCCCCCGGACCTCGTACCTTACCTTGGCCTCTGGATATTTCTCCCTCACCTCCCGCTCGGCATCGGCCGCCCTTTTCCTGGTAACCTCATCGATCACATCCATTCGGACCCCGGAGGACAAACGTCGATGGCACTATTTATCTGCAGGTCCCGAGGGCCTCCGCGGCAGCGATGGATAATCGCGGGACAATGATTATCTAGGCGCCGTCTTTCATGATGCCAGATGGCCAGGCGTAAGAAGAGGAGGTTCACGATCAAGCCCGTTCTCTCGGCCTTCGTGTGGGGCGTGCTCGTGTCCCTGGGGATCGATCCGGGGCAGATGGTGTTCGAGACCGTCGCCGCGCATCTCGGGCCATACTTCCGCATCGCCGCGGTGCTCCTCCTGCTCCTGACGATCTACTTCTCCTACGATTGGATCGTGGAGGGGATCTCTCGTTCCAGAAAGGCCTTCCGTGCCGCGGGCGCGGTGGGCGTCGCGGCGATCGTCCTGGCGTTCCTGGCAGGGTTCTTCGTGTTCACCTGGGACAGGGCTGCGATAATGCTTCTCGCCTCCGTGCTGGCCTGGCTGTGGGCCACTTTGAGATAAAGATAAAGAAGAAGGAGGCCCGAAGGCCGCGAAGGGCCTCACTTGGAATCGATGATCTTTATGAGGTGGTAGCCGAACTCCGTCTTGACGGGACCGACGACCTCTCCCTTCTTCCCGTTGAAGGCGGCATCCTCAAACTTCTTCACCATCTGTCCCCGGCCGAAGGTGCCCAGGTCCCCGCCCTTGCTCTTGGAGGGGCACTCCGAGTACTGCTTGGCGATGGCCTCGAAGCTCTCACCGGATTTGATGCGGGCAAGAAGCTCGAATGCCTTGCTCTGGTCCTTGACAAGTATGTGCGCAGCGTGTACTTTGGTAGCCATGGCCTCTCGGCACGCTTGAACCGGGATAAATATCTTCGTCTGCAGCGGCAGTTAAAGCCGCGTCCTATCTGACCTCTCCAAGGCCGTGCTCTTTGGTCCGCTAACCGGCGCGGCCGGCGCTGCCGCCCTTAGGCGGCCGTCGACCGACGTCGCGGACGGGGCCCCACTCCGCCGGCCGCGGTCCCCATGGATCGATGCCCCTTAAACATCCGCGTTGGTCCCAGGGACGCCAAGGCCGTCATGGGCCGCCGTCCAAGCGAGGCGGTGCCTGTCCTACTGCATCCAATGGAGCGCCTTACACTTCAATATCGCAACGGTGCCTGCATTGGGTCCGTTTGGGCAACGGGAGAGAAAGAGCGTTATTCTCGTTCGATATTGCGCCTTTGGATGCTGGAAAAGGCCCGTTATCTGGTAAGCCGTCATATCCGTCCCATCAATGCGCTGCAGGAGGGCATATACGGCCTCATCATGGCCCTGGCCACCATCAGCGTGGTCTCCCTTACCATAGGGCTGGACGATTCCACCCGCACCACCATTGCGCTCTCGGCCTTGGGGGTCAACATAACCTGGGGCCTGGCGGACATGCTTATCATAGGCACCCTGGAGAGCTTGGACCGCGCCTGCCGCGCCCGTCTGGCCGACCGCCTGTTCAGCGAGCCGGACGAGGACTGGGCCCTGGAGGCCGTCCGGAAGGACCTGGAGGGAACGGTGGTGGACCGCCTGGACCCTGTTGACCGGTCCCGCATATACCTTGATATCCTCGAAAGCGGCTCGATCTCACTGGAACCTTGCCCCCGTTTCGGGAAAGAGGTCTTTAAGGGCGCCGGGCTGTCCTTCGCGATCACCGTGATCGCGGCCCTCCCGGCAGTGTCGGCCCTCATGCTCATAGGCCCGGTGGTGTTGGCGTTCCAAGCGGCCTCGACGGCGGTCGTCGTCCTCTTGTTCCTACTGGGCTTCGCCTGGGCCCCCGTCGCCGGAGTGGCCAGGTGGAAGGTGGGTCTCGCGCTCTCGGGCATCGGGCTGCTGATCGCCCTGTCCACCCTTATCATCGGCGGATAGGCACATCAACCTTATTAGCGGGGGCTCCATTCGCTGATGTGATGTTGAAGCAGCTGGACGTTGGGCAGTGGAGCGTTAAGAG
>JAKIXL010000089.1 GCA_022709105.1 Thermoplasmatota archaeon
CCCCACCAGGAACGGCCGGATGACCGGCCGGGCCAAGAGGTTCTTGAAGCGCCTGAAGAGGGAGCGATGGTCCACGAGGCCAGTGGTGGTGTTCGATACGGTCATGCGCCTGCCGGAGGACGAGAGGCAGAGGGAGCGCATGGCCAAGTGGACGGAGAACGGGGCCGCTCCCCGGATGAGGGCCCTGGCCGAGAAGAGGGGACTGAGCCCCTATCCGGACATGCTGCGCGTCGAGGTCACCGGCATCAGGGGCCCGCTGGCCCCGGGCAGCCTTTCTCGGTCCAAGGAGTTCGCCCGCAGCGTCATCACATCGATCGGCGCCCCGCCCGGAGTATGACCCCGAGCTTCTGGACGCCCGATGCCTTCGAGAAGGTTATGATCACACCTCCAGCATCGGCCTTCCGCCGCTATCGTACAGGAAGCCCTTGATGATCGCTTTCTCTTGCACGTTCCGGTCCCCGATCTTGACCCAGAGGTCGGCCAGTCGGCGGATCACATGCTCCTTTGTCATCAGCATTCCTGGATAGTGCACGGCGATGCTTCCGTAGCGCCTTGCCGCATCGATGTACTCCTCGTCCCTTCCTTCCTTGTCGGCGGAAAACGCCGTTTCCACGAACTCCTTGCTCAACACCTTCCCGCCTGGCGCGACCAACCATAGGATGGCCCTAGGCTCGCTGTCCTGAAGCTCTATGTCGATCCGGGCGTCAGGATTGTCCTTCATGAGGGCGTCCTCCCTGAAGAAGATGGCGCGATGGACCATCTCGACTAGCGGAGGCTCGGCCTTCGGGGCCCTGTCGACCCCGGCCTGCTCTTCCTTCCATCTCATTGGGAACATGATTGTCTTGTTGGCGGCCCGAAGCTAAATAATCTGCCAGGGCCGACACCTATAAGGACAGCGCTCCCCCCGGCGAGCGTTTCCGGCCTCCGGACGCGGAAGAGGCGCTCCCTTCATCATCGTACGAAGGGCAGGCCATCTCAGGAAACAGTGACCTCGAAGCTCACCGTCTTGATCGGCTCGGGCTCCCATGGCCTCCTGTACCTAAGGACGATGGTGGAGACGCCCTCCTTGACCGGCCGGAAGGTGAAAATGGTCTTGCCGCCCCCGCCGATGAGGTCGGAGGCGCTCCGGTACTCCTGCTTGAGCAGCGCCAGGGACCCGTCGTCGAACGCCGCTTCCCAGGAGTAGCCTGTGCTGGGGTTGGCGTCCAGGGCCAGCACCAGCTCGTTGCCCAGTTCGATCCTCAGCTTCCGGTTCATGCGCGTTCAGCGGCATGATAGGGACCTCATGGTCCAATAAGCTTACTTCCCGGCGGCCTTGGCCTTCCTTCTCCTAATGGCGTTGTTGATGTAGTGGAACACCTCGGACCGGTCCATGTCCCTTCCGCTCAAGACGGGCACCGGGCGCAGCTCGGCCATGAGCCGGTGCCGGTTGACCACCCACACCCCGGTCCGGCGGTCCTTCTCCATCAGCTCCCTGACCAGATCGTGCTGCCTCACGTAGGTCATGGGCGATATGGCCACGCAGGCGCCGTCGCAGCGTTCCAGGAATCCCCCGGCACGGGCGAAGCACCTCGCCACGTCATCCTTCCGCGCGCTGGAGTTGACCGCGAAACCGAAGAGGGTGTAATCTCCCTTCTCCCGCCTGACCACGGCCACGTCCATCCTTGGCGCCTTGGCGCCCTTCTTAAGCTGGATGTCGCTCGCGACCACGAACCCGTTGGTTGGGAACTCTGCCATTATGGGCCGTTTCATGTACCAGTCGGCCGACGGTTCGTCCAGCAGCATCTCCAGCGAGATCTTCGTTCCCTGGAAGGCCATCGCCGCCAGCAGGTCCTCCAGCGCGAAGTTGTCGCGGGAGATGAGCATGCCGACCAGGTATTCCTTCACCTCCTGCTGCTGGCCGATCCTGGCGGCCTTTGCCTCTATGGCATTGTCAAGCAGCTTCTCCAGGTGCTCGGCCTTCTGGTCCATCAGGAGGGTCCTCATGTCGACCCTCAGCTCGTTGAAGATCCGATATAGCTCCATCCGTCCCATCTCAGGAAGAGCATATGCCGCCTTAAAGGTCGCGAAGAGGGTCTCATGGAGCAAGACCTCTTCTGAGAGGGCCTGCGGCGCCAGGCTCAGGGCCCGGACACAGTTGATGACAAGGTCGTAGAGCCTTGCATCAGGCACTTTTTGGGTTCGATCGCCGTGTTGGTCCACATCCTGTGTGGGAACCAGCGTTCGGCTTTCCGTTCATGGCCGATCGCCGACAGGCCGTTCGCGATGCATATGGCTTTTTCATGGCAGAATCACGCGCAGCTCGCCCCTTATAAGATCGCGCTGAGGCCGGCGGCGTTGGTCCGCACGAACCTCAACCCGTCATCCCGCATGGACATCACATTGTGAATGACCGGCAGGTGTGGCATCATGCGTTCGATGTGGTCCACCGGGGCGTCGGAGAACCGGCGGTGTTCCCTGAGCCTGGCACGGATGGCCTCTTTATCAGGTCCGGTGAATACGCTGCATAAGTTCTTTACGATCTCGGCCAACTCGGTCGGTTAGTGCATCTTCAACTTGGAGATCACCACGATGGCGTCGCACTCGGCCGCCGGGACGATAGCCTTGAACCGCTTCGGCGACCGCCCGTGGCGGAGCTCGATCTCTTTTAACCCGATGTCCAGGTTCACCGGCACGCCGAGCTCCCTTGGCCGCCGCGCGCTCCTGTTCAGCCGTATGTCTTGATGAGGGCCTCGTGAGCATAGGGCAGGAAGGGTTCCGGGGAATCAGGGGAGTTCAACTTGCAACTGACCGATTCGATGAGCTTTCCTATGGAGATCATCATATGGCCGGGTCAGCGGTGGCACACTAATTTGGAAGGATGTCGATAAGGAGTTACGGCTTGAAGAGGAAACGATCGGTTCGTCTAAGGAGCCGGCTTAGACAGTCGTGCAGCATGAAGGCCTCCCGGACCGATAGACCCGCGGCCTCGTGAGAGATGCTCTCGGAAGGCACCTAGGGGACACAGGAACGCATTCCTTATCCGTTCGTGCAGCGCCGCATTCAGCGACACCCACAGGAGGGTACCATCGCACTCCTATCTCGGATGTCGTTCATCGTGGCGCAGGTCGTTCGTTTACGTGCTGGCGAGGAGCCCGTCGAGAAAAAGATTATAAGCAGGATTCCATTACCTCGACCTACAAGGGCAGATAGATCAGCTGGAAGATCGCGACATTCGCAATGTCGAGGCCGCGGGTTCAAATCCCGCTCTGTCCACTCACTATTCTGGCTTCACTCAAAAATGCCCCGTTCCGGGGCAGGCCCATTTGGGCCCTTTGTTGTGCTCTCCATTGGGCGACCTGGTTCATAGCATCGGCCTTTAGATCCATGTCTATCCCGATGTAAAGGCGGGTCGTTTGTTCGTCCTTATGCCCCAACAGCTCGGAGATGCGAGTTATCGGGACGCCGGAAATGTGCAGCTCCTTGGCGAATTGCCTCCTTAGGACGTGGTTCGAAAACTTAATCCCCGTCCGCTCTTGTATGCGTTTCAGCATGTTGTCCACGGTGCTGCGCTTGAAGGGATGAAGGTTCCCGCCCCGCTCGTAGATCAACAGGTTGTCGGAGATGACCACAGCAGGATTCTTTGCTTTGGCCTTCATTATCTCCATGTCCCGAAGCTCGAAGAAGTAAGCAAGCTCGGCATTCGTTTCCATGTCGAATGGATTCTGCCTCCACTTACCTCCTCGGCGACCCTTTCCCAGAATGTTGAAGTATCCCAGTTGGATGTCGGACACGTTCAGCCTCGAAACTTCGATTCGTCTTAGGCCGATGTGCAGCTCCAAGTGGACTACCAGCCTCTCAAAGCCGTTGGCTTCCTGCTCGATTCTCCTAGCATCGTTCAGGCTGAGCCAGTGGACATTTATTCGGCCATCTTCCTGCCATTCGATGTCCATATCCTCAATGATGCTGCTCCCGTTCACCTTTAGGTAGGCGTTCAGGATGCTGAATTCCCTCCTGGTGACCCCAGGCTTAGACTCGCTACAGACATCATCGAGTAGGAAGTCCACGGATTTCTCTGTCCAACGCTTCGGATGGGGATCATAACCCGCCTCCCTTAGTTCTCGGCTTACTTTACCGATTATCCAGCTGTAGCCTTTTATCGTATGTTCCGACCTCTTTTTCTTTCTCTTGGTTTCTATAAATTTTTCTACCGCTTCACTGAGGCACCGATCCTTCGACGGCATTCTCAGTCATCTCGTGTTAGGACACTGCGGTTAGATAGCACTATCTCATCTGCAAAGAGGGACGGGGAGCTCACCACCTCCGAGACGTTTCGAAGACTCTCTTCCTTAGCTCCTCAATTCGAATTTCGATGGGGAGTTGGGAGATGGCCTCCTCAAACGATTTCAGGGCATCGTCCAGCAGTTCTTTACCCTCATCGCAATCCATCCCAATGAGCAGCTGGGACTTCGTTGGAGAGATGTGAGCTGAACCGGTCGAGCACCACAGTTGGTGCCCTGAGCATCCTCGTAGTATGTCTCCATATTTTTGGTAGACAGTTCCGAGAGGTAGTTCCGTATGATCTTGTGGCTGACCATACGGCCGGTCCTGGTCGCGTACATCTCCACGACAACATCGAGATCCAAGCCTCCGGTGATGTCTCCAGCAAATGCCGGCAGGATTTTCAGGAGCTCGATGTTTCGGTTGGGCAGTCCAGTGGACTTTGGCCCGCTGGCCACTGCCACAGCTCCGCCGCCTTGACATTATCCTCCCACCTAGCCATAAGCAACTTCCTCCCGTCAGGGAGTTTAATGACCTGGCGAGCGAAGCGGTGGGCGTAGACGATGGCGCCAACCAGGATGAAGAACATTGGTAGGGTGTTCCTGGCCTTGGCATCGTCCTCGCATATCTGGACATGGCTAGAGAACAGATTGTAGATGACGAAATCCTTCTCTTTGAGGATGTGAGTGAGGAGACGCCTGGCCCTTGATATTCTGGAGTCCGAGGTCTTGAGCAAACCTGTGCTCACCGCTTCCCGCTGGAAGTTGAGGACCTTCCTCGTTTGCTCGGCAGATTCATCAGGGTTCACGATGAGCGGACGGTTCATGAGTTGCCCCTCGGGGTCCTCCAGGACCTCCGCAGAAGTCAACCACATGACGGGAATGCCCTCGATGGACTGTGTCTTCGACTTGCGGTGCTCATCAACGGTCATGTTGGCAAGCTTCTCCGTTCCGTTGGACATCAGGGCCTTGACGAAGTTCTGAGTCCCGATGCTCTGGTCTGCGAACTCATCGACTAGGATGATCTTGCCGTCGAATAATCTTGGATCCCCCGCTGTATCGGTGGCATAATAGAGTGATTTTGCACTCATTGCTGCTACGTCAATGAAGCGGTCAGAAAATAGCCGTGAACCAATCGATCGGAATGTATTAGACTTCCCGGTCTGAGAATCACCGATGGCCATCAGGTGCTGTCTCTTACCGCTCAATCCAGCCGATAGGGCCGAGAAGACGATGACCTTCCTAAGCTGCGGCTCCCCTGCGATAAGTTCATCGATCGCACTGTTCACAATGTCCCACCAGGAACCATCCTCGAGTGCGGCAATGTCGGCCTCCTCATCTTCCCTGATCTTGCTCTCATGTGCCTCCACACGGGGGGCTAGCTCCTCTCGTTTGGCCGTTATGGCCGCCTCCTCACCCTGCTCCTTAGCCATCTTCAAGAAACGGTTTATGCCGTCTGATTCGGCGATTAAGTGATGGACAGATGGCGTCTGTAGCAAGTCACACACCTTGGCTGGACTCGTTAGGTTCGGTTCCAGGGCAGGGGGCTTTGGTTCCTTGATGGTCAGGAAGGTATTGTCTGCAGTTCTGGATAACTCCCTGACGGTGGTCACCTTGGCGTGAAAAGCCTTGGCGATCATCGCTCTTGCATCATTGGGGAACCTGTTCGGCGAGTCGAGGAGCATCTTGCTTAGGGAATGGGCGTGTCCCTCCGCCTCGTCCAAGTCGGTAACTGAACCGACCCTTGAGTACAAGGGAAGAGCCAGGGTGCCTGGTCCGCAGCCTATCTCGAGGACCTTGTCATTCCCAAGGACCCAACCCTCAATGCACAGGCGGTCGATCACCTGGTCATAGAAGGCCGGTTCGGACCTCACCTCATCAAGATAATACC
>JAKIXL010000008.1:0-7235 GCA_022709105.1 Thermoplasmatota archaeon
CCACCGCCTATCCAGGAACCCGGTGTCCTCGGAGGAGGAGCGCGAGCTCCTGCACAAGTACTTCGCTCGCCTCCTGGTGGCGATCGACTACCCCGAGTTTCGCAGAGAGAACACCGCGACGATGTTCCGCCGGATGATGGGCCGGAGCGTCCCGACCAAGTGGGAGTTCTACACCATCATGGGCGTCATCGGGGATGCTGCCAGGATCATCGAGAAGCACAAGAGGTGATCAGTACCTTCGAGGCTGGGCGACCAGCTCCTCTAGGGTGTCGTCCAGCTCCTTTCGCTCCTTGGAACGCTTCCCCTCCTTGGGCGCCAGCTCCCGGATGCCGGTGATCACCGCCATCACCCTGATGATGTCCTTGCACTCTGGGTCGACCCTAGCTCCAAAGATCACCTGGGCCTCGGGGTCCAGTTGCTCGCTCATGCCCGTGAGGACCCTGGTCGCCTTCTTCACCGAGAGCTTCTCGCCCCCGGTCACGTGGATCAACGCGCCGGTAGCGCCCTCGTAGTCGATCTCCAGCAGGGGGTTGCTCAGCGCCTCGCGCACCGCTCCCTCGGGGTCGGTGCTCTCGCCGTACAGGATGGTGGACACGCCCTTGTGGCGCATAATGGTCCTCAGGTCCGCGAAGTCCAGGTTCACCAGCGAGGGCATGGTGACCGCCTCGACCAACCCCTTGATGATCTCCGAGACCAACTGGTCCATGACCCCGAAGCCCTGCTCCATGGGCAGGTGATTGACCATGTCCAGCAGGCGGTTGTTGTCCAGGAGCAGCATCATGTCGGAGTTCTCGTTCAGCCTACTGATGCCTTGGCGCGCAGATGACATCCTCCGGCCGCGCTCGAACTCGAACGGCGTGGTGGCCATCGATATCACCAGGGAACCGTTCCTCCTCGCCTGCCTGGCCACCACGGGCGCGGCACCTGTCCCGGTGCCGCCGCCCAGGCCCACGGTGATGAAGGTGAGGTCGGCGTCCTGGAGGATCGCGTTCAGCGGTTCCAGGGCGTTCTCCATGCACGCCTCCCCCACGTCAGGGATGCCTCCGGCACCGAGGCCGCGGGTGACCTGGCTACCGATGAGCAGTCTCTGGTCGGCGTTGATGGTCCGGAGGTGGCTCTTGTCGGTGTTGACCGCCACGGTCTTGACGCCGCGTATACCGATGCTCATCAGGCGATGCACGCTGTTGCAGCCGCCTCCGCCGCACCCGATGACCAGTATCTTTAGGTCTGCGCATTCTCGACGCAGTTCCTCCTCGGTATCGCTTGGACTCACAGGACCGCCTCCGCTCTCATCCCGGAAGGGATGGACGCGGCTAGTGACCTTCCTCCATCTTGGTCAGCCTTCTTCTCGTGTACTCTCTCACCGCGTTCCTTATCGCATCATCGATGGAGACCGAATCCCCATCTTTCACCAGGCACTCGAGCTCCACCACGTTGCCCTTCGGCAGCTCCACGGTCACCCTCTCGATGTGCTCCGGGGTGAAGTTGCTCTCCACGAAGCTGTCAATGGCCGCGCGGATGGCGTCAGAGATTGTGGGGAACCTGCCCTCCTTGACAAGTAAGCCCAGCGCCTCGACCTTGTCGCTCGGTATCCTGATGGTGATCCTTTCCGTCTCGCTCATGCTTACCGCTCGAGAGTATGTCCGACGATATTGACAATTTTGTCGGACAATCGTCATTATAGTATATTGACTATATAAGATTATAGAGCCGGCTCTCAGATAGCCAGCGGGACGGCCGACCATTAGGCCTCATTTATTCATATGATCGTATCAAAACTCTCGCCGGCCGGTGGCGTCGGACGCCGAGCTTCCGGGGAAGGATCGAGCGCTCTGTCCGTCTGGACTGTCCTTTCATACTTAAGCTAACGCAAAAGCTTTATAAAGGTATATAAATACGCAGGTCCAGGTGACCTTATGGCCAAGATAAAAATCGAGAACGTCGTCGCTTCCACGTCCCTGGGTGAGGAGCTTGACCTGCAGGCGATCGCTCTGGCCCTGGAGGGCGCGGAGTACGAGCCGGAGCAGTTCCCCGGTCTTATCTACAGATTGAAGGAGCCTAAGACCGCGACCCTGCTGTTCCGGAGCGGCAAGGTCGTGTGCACCGGGGCCAAGAGCCTGGAGCATGTGAAGGTGGCCATCAACAAGGTCGCCAAGCAGATCGAGAAGGCCGGCATCAAGATCAAGATGGAGCCTAAGGTCGAGGTCCAGAACATCGTCGCCTCCTCCGACCTCGGCCAGGAGATCAATTTGAACGCGATAGCGATATCGCTTGGCCTGGAGCGCGTGGAGTACGAGCCGGAGCAGTTCCCCGGCCTGGTGTATCGCTTGGACGAGCCGAAGGTCGTCGTCCTCCTGTTCGGCTCCGGAAAGCTCGTGTGCACTGGCGCGAGGAAGCCGCAGGACGTCGAGGCCGCGGTCAGCAAGATCACCGAGGAACTCAAGGCGGCGGGGCTGCTGCGCTGAGCGCCTTAACGGTTTTCGACAACCATATTCACCTCCAGCCCTCCGGAGGGGGGGTGGAGGCTATGAAGGTCTTTTTTCGGGCAGGGGGGACGCACGCGGTGCTCTGCCATCTGCCATATGCCGAGGTGCCCATCGGCTCCGGCGCGGACTTCGCGGAATCGTACCGCATCACCCTGAGGATGGCGGAAAGGGTGAACGGCGAGACGGACGCCAGGGTCTTCGCCTGCGTAGGGCCGTATCCGATGCTGCTCATCGGCCTGGCGGAGCGTTTCGGCCTTGAGCGTGCGGTGGACATCATGAAGGCCGGGATGGAGGAGGCGCAGACGCTGGTGCTCGAAAGAAGGGCGGTAGCGATAGGAGAGATCGGAAGGCCTCACTTCCCGGTGAGCGCGGGCATCATGGATGCATCGAACGACATAATGCGCTACGGGATGGAGCTGGCCAGGGAGGCGTCCTGCCCGGTGGTCCTGCACACCGAGAGCGCCGATCCCGCGGTCATGGCCGATCTGGCACGAATCGCTGACCGCGCCGGGCTGGGCAGGGAGAGGGTCATCAAGCACTACTCACCGCCGCTGGTGCTGGAGGAGGAGAACCATGGGCTGTTCCCGTCGGTCCTCGCCAGCAGGCAGGCGGTCCTCGAGGCCCTGTCCAAGGGCGACCGGTTCGTCATGGAGACCGATTTTCTGGACGACCCGTCCCGCCCCGGTGCGGTGATGAGCATCAACACCGTTCCGAAGCGGACCAAGGCCCTGCTGTCGTCCGGAGAGCTGAGCGTGGAGCGGGCGATGCGCATCCACAAGGACAATCCAGAGCGGCTTTACGGCATAACGCTGGAATGACCTAGTGGCGGATGGAGAAGGAGTCGAAATCCCCTGTGCCCGGAGACCAGTCCACGACGAACCGCTCCACCTCGGCGACCGGGTGCTCAGAGCACAGTCTGTGTACGACCCGCTCGATGTCCGGCCTCTCGCCCTCGAACACCGCCTCCACCGACCCGTCCGGCAGGTTGCGGACCCAGCCATGAACGCCAGCGGCGATCGCATATCGCCGGGCATAGGCGCGGAAGGACACTCCCTGGACCTTCCCATAGAACCTCACCTCGGCCCTCGCTATCATATACTGGTGATGGGCCGGGCTTCCTATGTAAGTGTTGGGCTGGCCGTCCCTTCCGGTGAGCGGTGGTGCCTGACGCCGCGTTCCGGTCCACGGCCTTCCGGCTTCGTCGAGGCCTCCCCGCAGTTCTCCGGCGATGGAACGAAACGGCCTGTCGTCCATTCGCCCGATCGCGGAGAGGGCTCTCCCTGGGTGTGAGAAGATAAAAATCCTGTGTCAATTTATTAATACCTAAAATGGGATTTTACCGAACAAGGGATGCACTATGAAATCTTTGGTCGAGGAAGCGCTGGCTAGAGAGAGCGCTACCGGAGGCTCGTTCGGGCCCTCGGTCGCGCCCATAAGACCTGGCGTCCAGCAGGCGAGCTCCGCGGACGCGGAACTACTGGACCTTCTGCAGAAGCTTAAGACGAACATCAAGATCATCGGCTGCGGGGGCGGCGGATCGAACACCATCAACAGGATAGCCCAGGAAGGCATCACCGGTGCCGAGCTGTATGCCGCGAACACCGACGCCCAGCACCTGCTGGCGGTGCGCTCGCCTCACAAGGTGCTGCTGGGCCGCAGGTCCACCCGGGGCCTCGGGGCCGGAGCGCTCCCCAAGGTCGGGGAGGAGTCGGCCATGGAAGCTGAGGAGGAGCTCCGCAAGGCCCTCATCGACGCCAACATCGTGTTCGTCACCGCGGGCATGGGCGGCGGCACCGGGACCGGATCGGCGCCCTATGTGGCCAAGATCGCCAAGGACATCGGCGCGCTGACCATCGCCGTGACCACCCTGCCCTTCAGGGGCGAGGGGAAGATGAGGATGGAGAACGCCGAGTGGGGGCTGGAACGGCTGAGGAACGCGGCCGATACTGTGATCGTGATCCCCAACGACAAGCTGCTGGAGCTGTGCCCGAGGCTGTCCATCAACGCTGCGTTCAAGGTCGCGGACGAGGTCCTTATGCGCGCCATCAAGGGCATCACCGAGCTGATAACGAAACCCGGCCTGGTCAACCTGGACTTCAACGATGTCAAGACCATCATGAAGGGCGCCGGCGTGGCCATGATCGGATTGGGAGAGAGCAACGGGCAGACCGAGGACCGGGCCATGGAGGCGATCGAGGATGCCCTGAACTCGCCGCTGCTGGACGTGGACATAGGCTCCGCCACCGGAGTGCTGGTTAACGTCGTCGGCGGAGGGGACATGACCATCCAGGAGGCGCAGAAGGTGGCCGAGGTGCTCCAGTCCAAGGTGCAGCCGAGCGCGCGCATCATCTGGGGCGCCGCCATAGACCCCACCCTCGATCATAAGATCAGGGTCATGGTGGTCATCACCGGGGTCAAGTCAAAGCAGATCCTCGGCCGCGCGAGGGAGACCTCGAGGCTGAAGGACACGGACGTCGACTTCATCAAGTGAGCGGGCATGGATGAGGATCTAGCATAGCGCACCTCCGGGCCGGGGCCCTCCCGGCCCGTTTTTGCCCCGACCAGATAATGTCTGGAACGTGTGACTGGCACCGAAACCTTTTAAACTATAAATGCTTCTTAACCCTCGCCCGGGCTACCAGTATTGATTAGGCTGGCCTTGCCCAGGAGGGCTTATAATGAAGTCATTCCTCAGTGACGCCATATCCCGCGCTGGTGCCCAGGGCGGGGATCTCGGTCCCACCTACAGCAACGAGTACTCCTCGGCCGACCAGGAGCTAGTACGGATACTGGAGAGCCTGAAGACCAACATCAAGATCATCGGCTGCGGGGGCGGAGGAACCAACACCATCGACCGGCTCTCCGAGGTGGGCATCATGGGGGCCGAGATCTACGCCGCGAACACCGACGCCCAGCACCTGCTGGCGGTGCGATCGCCGCACAAGCTTCTCCTCGGCCGAAGGTCGACGAGGGGGCTCGGGGCCGGGGCGCTGCCCCAGGTGGGAGAGGAAGCGGCCAGGGAAGCAGAGGATGAGCTGAGGAAGATCCTGACCGGATCGGACATCGTCTTCGTCACCGCGGGCATGGGCGGCGGCACCGGGACCGGATCGGCGCCCTACGTTGCCAAGCTCGCCAAGGACATGGGCGCGCTGACCATCGCGGTGGTCACCTACCCGTTCAAGGCCGAAGGGGTCATCCGCTCGGAGAACGCTGAGTGGGGATTGGAGAAGCTCAGGCAGGCGGCGGACACCGTCATCGTGGTGCCGAACGACAAGCTGCTGGAGCTGTGCCCCCGGTTGGCGCTGAACGCCGCGTTCAAGGTGGCGGACGAGGTTCTGGTCCGCGCCATCAAGGGCATCACCGAGCTGATAACGAAACCCGGCCTGGTCAACCTGGACTTCAATGATCTGAAGACGATCATGAAGGGTGCCGGCG
Organism: Thermoplasmatota archaeon; assembly: GCA_022709105.1. Taxonomy (GTDB): domain Archaea; phylum Thermoplasmatota; class Thermoplasmata; order Methanomassiliicoccales; family Methanomassiliicoccaceae; genus UBA6. The sequence continues at coordinate 5,922 of JAKIXL010000008.1, forward strand.
TGGCCATGATCGGCATGGGAGAAGGTGACGATGATGACCGCGTCGAGCACGCGATCGGCGAGGCCATCAACTCTCCGCTCATAGACGTGGACATATCCGGCGCCACCGGCGCCCTGGTCAACGTGAGCGGCGGCGACAACATGAGCATCTCCGAGGCGGAGAAGGTCGCCGAGATCATCCAGAGCAAGATCGCCCCCAACGCTAGGATCATCTGGGGAGCGGCGGTCGACCCCACCCTCAGGGACACTGTCAGGGTCATGGTGGTCATCACCGGGGTCAAATCGAAGAACATCATCGGTCCGCGCGAGGAAAGGTCCAAAAGGGTGGTAGACGTCGACTTTATTAAGTAGTTGTCTCTAACCTACCGCACGAATCACCACCGAAGGGTGTCATAAGATGGACGTTGTGGAGAAGTCCTGGGAAGTCCAAAAGGACATCGAGGAGCGGGTCCAGAGGATCGGCAAGGGCAAGTACGGCCGAGTCATCAAGATGGCCCGCAAGCCCTCCACCGATGAGTACATCAAGGTCGTCCAGATCACCGGTCTCGGCCTTCTGCTTATCGGCGGGGTAGGCTTTCTCATCTACTGGTTGATGACGTACCTCCCAACGTACTTCGGCTGACCAGCCTCGTTCAGGATTGATTGACATGAAGGAAGATCAACAGGCCGTAGCCGCCTCCGCGGGAGGCAGCGGCATGCTCTCATTCGTAGGAAAGGGCGGGGAGGCCAAGGTGCCCGCCTCTGGCTCGACCAGCTGGAGCTTTCAGCTCAAGAGCAAGGAGCCCGCCAAGAAGAAGGTCCGCATGAAGGTGTCCATAGTCCTTACCCCGGCGGACGCGGCGGAGTGGGCGGTCCGCCTCTACGACGCCACCGGAAGCTCGCTCTTCGATACTCACAGCTCGCAGTCGCATCCGGAGTTCGACTTCTTCCTGGAAGGCGCCAAGCCCAAGGAGCTGAGGCTGGAGGCCCATGCCCCGGTCGGCTCCGCCTACCAGGACAAGATCGATGTAGTGCTGGAGGCCTGCCTGGTGGAGTCGCCGTCGGAGTGCGACCGGCTGGAGTTCCTCGCCGAGGCCAGGCAGTCCATCCTCGCGCTCAAGACCTCCATAGGTCACGAGAGGGACGTCGCCGACGGCATAAGCGCGCGGGCCAAGTCCGGCCGGTCGGACATCTCCGCCATTCTCGCTCCTACCAACCTGCGAGGGTACGTGCTCATCGAAGGCATGAACACCGACCGCATGAGGGACGCGGTGAAGGGCGTGCGCAAGGCGCACAGCTTCGTCGACGGGGAGATGAACTTCAACGAGATCGACCA
>JAKIXL010000008.1:7245-21771 GCA_022709105.1 Thermoplasmatota archaeon
CTACCTCGCGCCCAAGCCCCTGGTCTCCGGCATCACCGAGGGCGACGTGGTCGAGCTGGTGGCCGGGCCGTTCAAGGGCGAGAAAGCCAGGGTTCAGAACATCGACGAGGCCAAGGAGGAGATCACCGTGGAGCTGTTCGAGGCGATGGTCCCCATCCCGGTCACGGTCCGCGGAGACCATGTCAGGGTTCTAGAGAAAGACAGGTGAAGCTATATGGCAGATACAGTGGAAGTGCTAGTTGAAGGCGGCCGGGCTACCCCCGGCCAGCCGCTGGGCCCGGCCCTCGGCCCCCTGGGGGTCAATATCCCCAAGATCGTCGCCGAGATCAACAACAAGACCCGGGCGTTCGACGGGATGAAGGTCCCGGTCAAGATCATCATCGATTCCAAGACCAAGGACTTCGAGATCAAGGTCGGCACCCCGCCCACCGCTTCGCTCATCACCAAGGAGCTGGGAGTGGAGAAGGGCAGCGGGTCACCCAAGACGAGCAAGATCGGCAACCTGAGCATCGCCCAGGCCATCAAGATCGCCGAGATGAAGGGCGACTCCTTGATGGGCAAGGACCTCAAGATGCGCGTACTGGAGGTCGTCGGCACCTGCACCTCGATTGGCGTTACCATCGAGGGGATGGAGCCGAAGACGGCCCGCAACGAGATACTGGCCGGCAAGTTCGACCAGCAGCTCGTCCAGTGAACGGGGCCCTGCCCCCATCCAAAACATTTTTAAGCATCTCCCTATTAAGGGAACCCGCACTGTAGGAGAGCTTCATTGCTCAATTGCACTACAGGAGGTATCTTATTTGGTAGAGAAAACAACCCTAGCGGCCGTCAAGAAGGCCCTTGAGTCCTCCCCCAAGAGGAACTTCAAGGAGTCTGTTGACCTGGCCATAAACCTCAGGGATGTGGACCTGTCCGTTCCCAAGAACAGGATACAGGAAGACGTTGTTCTGCCACATGGAAGGGGTAAGGCGCTCAGGGTCTGCGTAATCGGTGGCGCCGAGCTTGCCGCGAAGGCAAGGGACGTCGCCGACATGGTGATCACTCCCGATGAACTGGGAAAGATAGCCGATGACAAGAAGCAGGCCAAGAAGGTCGCCTCTCAGGTCGATTATTTCATCGCCGAGGCCCCCTTGATGCCCCAGATCGGTAAGCGTTTGGGTATCGTCCTCGCGCCGAGAGGAAAGATGCCCAAGCCCATACCGCCAGGGGCAGACCCCGCGCCCCTGATCGACAACCTGCGAAAGTCCGTATCGGTCCGCACCAAGGACCGCAAGACCTTCCAGGCTCCGGTCGGGACGGTGGACATGACCCCCGAGCAGATTGCAGAGAACGTCGACGCCGTCCTAAAGAGGGTGATCGGCAAGCTAGAGAAAGGCAAGATGAATATCGACTCGGCCTATGTCAAGACGACCATGGGTCCGTCGGAGAGACTGATCTAGGAGGCATCAAGATGGCACATGTAGCATCTTGGAAGAAAGCGAAGGTCAAGGAGCTCGCCGATGTCATGGTGAAGAACCCTGTCGTCGCCATCGTCGATATCCACGGGATCCCCTCCCCGCAGATGCAGGACATGCGTCACGGGCTGAGGAAGCACGCCGCCGTCATGATGACCAGGAACAACCTGCTGCTCATCGCCATCGACGAAGCGGCCAAGGAGAGGCCCGGACTGGAGAAGCTGAAGCCGCTGGTTGCGGGGCAGTGCGCCATTGTCGCCACCCCCATGAACCCCTTCAAGCTGTACCAGCAGATGGAGGCCACCAAGTCCAAGGCCCCCGCCAAGCCGGGCGACATCGCTCCCGAGGACATCGTCGTGAAGGAGGGCGAAACGCCCTTCAAGCCCGGCCCCATCGTGGGCGAGCTGCAGAAGGCCGGTATCCCCGCTGCCATCGAGGGCGGCAAGATCGTCATCCGCAAGGAGAAGCTCCTGGTCGAGAAGGGGCACAAGGTGCCCGAAGAGCTCGCCAAGATACTCCCCAAGCTGGAGATCCTGCCCATGATCGTCGGGATGGACCTCAGGGGCGCGTTCGAGGACGGCATCCTCTACGAGAAGGCCGTGCTTAACGTTCCCGCGGGCTACTACCCGACCATGCTGGCCACCGCGGCCAGGAACGCAACCGCCCTAGGTGTGAGCATCGTTTACCCGACCAAGCAGACCATCGGTCCGCTCATGGGCAAGGCCTACCGCGAGGCATCCGCGCTCGGGGTCAAGGCCGCCATTCCCACCAAGGACACCATCGGTCCACTCCTGGCGAAGGCAAGGGCAGAGATGCTTGCCATCGCCTCCCGCGTGCCGGGGCTGGAGGATGACCGTATAAAGCAGCAGCTCACCGTGGCCGCTGCGCCTGCGCCTCAGGAGAAGAAGGCAGAGACGAAGGAAGAAGAGAAGAAGCCCGAGGTCACTGAAGAGGAAGCAGCAGCAGGCCTTAGCTCTCTGTTCGATTGAAAAAACATTGGAGGAATAGAAATGGAATACATATACAGCGCTTTGGTCCTTCACGCCGCTGGAAAGACCGTAGACGAGGATGCGATCGCGAACGTCCTGAAGAGCGCCGGCGTTGAGCCGGACGCCGCCAGGGTAAAGGCCCTCACCGCCTCCCTGGAAGGTGTCAACATCGACGAGGCCATCGCCTCCGCCGCCGTTGCCGCCGCTCCCGCCGCCGCGGCCCCCGCCGCTGCCCCGGCCGAGAAGAAGGCAGAGAAGAAGGAAGAAGAGAAGAAGCCCGAGGTCAGCGAGGAAGAGGCTGCCGCGGGCCTGTCCGCCCTGTTCGGCTGAACGAGTGGCTTCGGAGGGCTCGCCCTCCTTCCTTCGAACGGGCCTCGGCCCCCCTTCCAACCCTTTTCCCTTTTATTCCAATCTGCTGACGACCTGTCCCATCTCCCTCTCCAGAAGGGATGCGATGTCGCGGTCCATGCGCTTCTTGAGGTCCGGGGGCACCATGGCGATGCCCAGGTTGACGCCGCACTTACCGAGCTTCACCAGCGCGTACGCCTCGCGGGCCTTGGCGTCCATCAGCTCGGCGACCGCGGTCCGCACGTCGCTCTTAAGCTTGGGGTCCTCGTCCAGTTTCTTTCGGATGTATCGCTTGATCTCATCCTTGATCAGGTCCCTGGCCGCCTCCACTACCAGATCCTCGACCTTGACCGCTCCCAGAGGGTCCTTGATGATGGAATTTAGACCATCCTCGCCGTTCATGATGGTAAAGGTGAGCCCCGGCCCTATGAACTGTTCCCCATAGATTATATGTGGGCATGGGAATCCTTTGGAGACTTGCATGCGTCTGTCGGACTACTATCGCTTGGCGGTGGAGGAGGCCAAGAAGGCCGACCCCCGGAGGGGGGCGGAGCTGGATTCGTTGCTGGCAAGAGCCAGGAAAAGGTACGATGGTCTCGATGCCAGGGGCCGCGATCTCTTCGACACGGACTCGCTATGGAACCCCTACGCCGACAGCCGCGTCCTTTACGATGACGGACGCGAGATAGGGTCGGTCATTTGGGGCATCGATATCACGCCGGCAGAGGCGATGCTCGCCGATCGGCTGCGGGAGAGGGGGAACAGCATCGACGCGATCATAGGCCATCACCCTCGGGGGCGTGCGCAGGCCGCGGCGTACAAGGTCGTCCCCATCCAGGAATCGATGATGTGCTCATGGGGCGTGCCCATCACCGCGGCGGAGTGCATAGTCTCTTCCCGTGCGCACGAGGTGATGTGCGCGACGCATGCCATAAACCACGCCCAGACAGTGGATGCCTGCCGTTTGCTCGACCTGCCGTTCATGTGCCTGCACCAGCCCTGCGACCTCCTGGGACAGGAGTTCATGCAGCGGCTGATGGACGAGCGCGCCCCGGACCGCCTGGACGACCTGTTGGACGTCCTTCAGGAGGTGCCGGAGTACGAGCATGCCGTCCGCGAGTGCAACCCCCCTGAGGTATTCGCTGGCGCCCGTGACCGGCGCGCCGGCAGGATCGCGGTGAAGTTCGCTGGTGGGACCTCGGCTCCGAAGGGAATGTACGAGCAGTTGGGGCGGTCGGGAGTCGGCACCGTCATGTGCATGCACGTGCCGGAGAGCCACGTCGAGGAGGCGAGGAAGCACCACGTGAACATCGTGGTGGCCGGGCATATGGCCTCCGATTCGCTGGGCTGCAACCTGCTGGCCGACATCTTCGAGAGCAAGGGCCTGAGCATCGTCCCCTTCTCGGGGTTCCACCGGGTGAGGCGCTCATGACCTCGCAGCGCTATGACCGGGCGAGCCGCGTTCTGAAGGACCCCGCCAAGCTGTCGTTCGACTATGTGCCCGAGCGCCTGGTACACCGTGACCGGCAGATGGAGCGGCTGTGGATGCTGTTCCGCCCGGTCCTGGAGTCCAGCGTCTCGCAGACCGCCTTCCTCATCGGGAACGTGGGCACCGGGAAGACCGCGACCAGCAAGCGCTTCTGCCTCGACCTGGTTAAGCAGGGACGAACGGAAGGTAAGGCCATCGACTTCATCGTGGTGAACTGCCGGCAGAGGAGCACCGAGTCCGCCGTGCTGCTCCGTCTGGTCAACTACTTCGATGAAAGGTTCCCCGACCGCGGTTTCTCCACCGCGGAGATGCTGCGCACTTTGCACAAGCACCTGGAGAAGGAGAGGCTGCACCTCGTGGTCGTCCTCGATGAGGCGGACGTGCTGCTGCGCAAGGGCGCCGGGGACCTCATCTATCACCTGTCAAGGTTCGACGAGGAGAAGGTCGGCGGCCGAGCATCAATGTCGCTGATCATGATCTCGCAGAAGTACCTGCTGGACATGCTGGACCCCGCATCCCGCTCGACGTTCCGAAGAGCGAACGTCATCACCTTCGACAAGTACTCCGCGCCGGAGCTGAGAGACATCGTCGCCGACCGCGTGCAGCTTGCGTTCTTCCCTGGAGCGGTGCCCGACAGCTCCATCGATCTCATCGCCGACGCATCGGCGGAGATGGGGGACGCGAGGTTCGCCATCGAGATCCTGGAGAAGGCGGGCATGATGGCCGAAGAGGAGGGCAGCCCCCAGGTAACGCCGGAGAATGTGCGGGCCGCGAAGGCGCTCACCTACAACGTGGTCACCGGCACCAAGGTCGAAGAGCTGGACGTGCAAAGGAAGCTCGTCCTGCTGGCGGTCGCCCGAGCGTCCAGGGACCAAGCGTACGTGACCACTAGGGAGGTCGAGGGCGCTTACAAGATCGCCGCCGAGGAGTATGGCGAGCGGGCCCGCGGACATACCCAGTTCTGGGCCTACCTGCAGCAGCTGGCGAACGAAGGCCTGGTAGAAACGAAGGTCACCGGCGACCCGTCCGGCGGACGAACGACCTTCATATCTGTCCCGGACATGCCGGTGAAGGTCCTCAGGGAGATGCTGGAAAAGATGCTGGTGTCTAAAACCTAGATGGTCCTAGGCGCATGCGTAGGATTTAATAGCCTACAGGCGCATTTGGTTTTTGTTCATATGCAAGGAAAGAAATGCTGCTGCCGGAAAAGGTGCGGACCGGGACGGCCCATGAAGCCGAGGAACATCGCTAAAGCTCCCGCGGCAACCCGCTTCGGCCCTTCGGGCGCCCAGCCCGCCTCCGCGCCCCTGATCATGACGCTCGACGAGCTTGAGGCCTTGCGGCTGGTCGATTACGAAGGCCTCATGCAGGAGGAGGCGGCGGCGCGCATGGGGGTGTCGCGAGGCACGGTCTGGCGGTGCCTATCCAGCGCCCGGACCAAGACCGCCACCATGATGGTGGAGGCCAGGGGCCTCGAGATCTCCGACCTGAGCGCGGAACCGAAGGGTGGTGGGCCGCTCTCGCCACCGGAAGATATTAATTAGTTTTGTTCATATGCACATTATACCCGCTGGCGGTTTCTTTCAAACTGCCGCGCGGGAAAGGAGATGAGCGCATGAAGATGGCAATAACCTGCAACGGAGAGGGAGAGGACCAACCGATCGAGGAGCGCTTCGGGCGATGCTCCGTTTTCGCCCTCTATGATAGCGCCTCAGGAGCGTTGAGCTACGTCAACAACAAGGCAAAGGACGCCAGCAGCGGAGCCGGGGTCAAGGCGGCCCAGCAGCTGATCGACATGGGGGTTGAGCTGCTGATAACCGGCCGGGTGGGGCCGGGAGCGAAGGAGGTCCTGGACGAGGGAGGAATAAGGGTGAAGGAGTGGACGGCGGGCACGGTGGGGGACGCGGTCCGCCGGTTCGGGGCCGCGGCCCCTTCATAGGCCCTTCAACCTTACGAGGCCTCCGGGCGGCGTTCTATCGAGGAGCGCCATAATGTTCTCCCAAGTGTCCCTGAGAGCTATCTCCGCGGGAGAGCCCGGGGCGTATACCGGAAGAGGCTGGCCATTGATGATGGCCTCGCCGACCAGCTCGTCGAAGGGCAACCTGCCAACTATCGTGATCTCCCTTCTAGCGCACTCCCTTTCGATGTCCTCGCTCTGGGCGGGGTTCAGGTCGTGCTTGTTTATGATGATCGCGCAGGGGATGCCAAAGTGGTCGGCTAGATCTACGACCCGTGAAAGGTCGTGCCCGCCGGAGACGGTCGGCTCGGTGACGATTATCGCCAGGTCCGTCCCGGTGATGCTGGAGATCACGGGGCATCCTGTGCCCGGCGGCCCGTCCACCAGCACAAGGCTGGCCCCCTGGAGCATTGCCTCCTCCCTCGCTACCGCTCTCACCCTCGCGGCCAGCTTCCCGGAGTTGGGCTCGCCCGGAAGCATGTCCGCGTCCACCACCGTGCCGTAAGGCGTGTCCCGCACGAATATGTCGCCGCTGACCGCTTCGCTGAGCTCGACGGCTCCCGAGGGGCAGACGATGTGGCATACCCCGCATCCCTCGCAGGCCATGCTGTCCACCTTCAGGTCCTTGATCGCTGAGAAACGGCAGTGCTCCTCGCACTTCCCGCACCTGGAGCACCGGTCGGGGTCGATCCAGGCCTTCAGGCCCCCGATGAAAGGGGTTGATGACCGGACCTCTCCCTGCAGCAGAAGGGAGAGATTGGAGGCATCCACATCACAATCGGCGATGACCTGCTTGCCAGCGTAGCAGGCGAAGCCCGCGGTCATGGTGGTCTTGCCCGTTCCCCCCTTGCCGCTGAGGACCACGACCTGACGGAGAGGCATGCTCATGCCCTCACCTCCTCAAAGAGCTGGACCATGCTTTCCCGGAACCCTGGGTAGTTGTCCACCAGCACCTCCCCCCGCGAGTACAGCTCGGCGATCCGCCGATCGAACGGTATTCGCAGCAGCACTGGAATGCCGGACCTCTCGCAGAACTCCTCCAGCGGCCTGTAGGGGCCGCGGTCCCGATTGATGATTATGGCCGCGGGGATCCCCATCCTATCGAGGACTTTGGTCATTATCTTCAGGTCGTGCAGCCCGAAGGGGGTCGGTTCGGTCACCATAAGGCACCGGTCGCACCCCTGCACGGCCTCCACCACCGGGCAGGAGGTGCCCGGGGGGCAATCGATGATAGTATGATCTCGCCCTCCGGCCAAGGCCTTGAGCTCTCGGATAATTGGCACGCTCAGCGCCTGGCCCACATCGAGCTCGCCTGAGGCAAAGGCCATCTCGCCGGCAAAGCCCTCGCTGACGGCCCCGACCCTCCGGGACTCCAGGACCAGCGCCCCGGTAGGGCATACCAGCTGGCATCCGCCGCATCCATGGCAGAGGTTGGGGATCACCTTGATCCGGTTCTTGACCTTCACCAGGGCGCTGAAGCGGCAGGCATCTGCGCATTTGCCGCAGCCGTTGCATCGATCTATATCTATCCGGGGCGAAAGCACCCCTACCGGCCGAACGCTGTTGATCTGAGGCCGGAGGAATATATGCGCGTTGGCCCCTTCCACATCGCAGTCCAGGAACTGGACATCTTCCTCTATGGCCAAAGCCAGGTTGACCGCCACGGTAGTCTTGCCAGTACCTCCCTTGCCACTTGCCACCGCTATCCACAACACATCACCTGCCTAGTGGTGGCCGTGCTCCTGGCACGCGTTGTTCAGGCTGGCCGCTTCCAGCTCTCCTCTCTGCCACGCCTCGAGGGCGTCTCTTACCGTCCCACGGGCGCCGACGTAAACCTCGATGTTGAGCGACGCGAGCATGTCCACTGCCTTGGGGCCCAGGTTGGAGCATGCCACCACGTTCACGCCGTTCTTTGCCAGCAGCTCCGGCGGGAACCCTACCCCTCCCAGATGCTCGCTGGTGTTCTTGATCGTGACCGCGGTCTTGCTCTCCGTGTCGTAGATCACATATCCGGGAGATTTGCCGAAGTGTCCGCCGACGATCTCGTCCAATCCCTTGTCGCCCATCACTGGTACCGATACTTTCATCCTGTTCACCTGCTGTATTGTTGCCTCGCCCGATGGCGAGTTAACACCTTGAATATTGTGCATAAGCTTAAAATTATCCCCTGCTCCTTCCGCTCGCAACGTAACATTTCCGAGCGGGAGCGCGCCTTTCCTGCCGGCGGCCAAGGGCCGGAGGAACAAGGCGCGTGGTCCAATATTTGAGTTTTTAAAAAAGTATTTCACCTCATACTTAATCAATCTCTTGTCCCGTCGGCCCGTTCATGCCGATGGGGAACGCATCTTGACCATCTGCGGGGTGAGGGCATGGCGCTGGAAGAGGAGCATGTTGTGAAAAGGGGGAACGCGGGACCATCGCCCTTGGCCCCTGAGGATGCCATCGACGACGCCATCTCGAGGAACGTGGTCCACTTCGACCTCACCGCTTCCCGGGCCAGGAGATGGACCTATCTTGCCCTGATCGGGCTGGTCGGCGTCGCCATCACCGTCCTGGCATGGCAGGCTGTGTCGATGTTGGTGTACGAGATGAAAGGCATCGTGTACCCCTCGCCCTTGGACACCGTGATGAGGCTCGGGGACCTCATTGCGGGAGCGAGGCTGTACGACCACACCATCGCCGAGCACATGTTCAGCAGCCTGGCCCGGTGGGGCATCGGGTACCTGCTGGCGGCGGCCTCGGGCATCGTCATGGGCATGCTCATGGGCTCGAGCGCGGTGATCAACGGCATAGGCATGACCCCCATGACCGTGCTGCAGCTCATCCCCGGCCTGGCGTGGATACCGATCGCCCTGCTGTTGTTCGGTCTGGGCGAGACCGCGACGATCTTCATGATATACATGACCGTGCTGCCGGCGGTGGCCATCAGCACCGCCTCCGGGATAAGGGAGGCGCCCCCCGTCTATCGCCGGGCGGCCAGCATCCTGGGGACCTCCAGAACGGGCATGTTCTTCCGAGTGCTCCTGCCGGCCGGATCGCTGCAGATGCTCAACGGCCTTCGCATCGGCCTGGCCAATGGCTGGAGGGTGCTCATCGCCGCGGAGATGATCGTAGGCGTGGGCCTCGGCCTCGGCTACGTTCTGGTGCAGTCCCGGTGGACCTTGGACTTCGAGGCGGCCTTCGTCTCCATCCTGGTCATCTGCGGCATCGGCCTGTTCATCGAGAAGATCCTTTTCAGCGTGGCCGAGAGGCGGTTGCGCGACCGCCTGGGCCTGGAGGTCGATTGAGGTGCTTCGGTTCGACAACGTCTCCAAGGCCTTCGTGGACGAGGAGAGCGGACGGGGGCTCCTGGCCCTCAGGAACGTGGACCTGTCCATCGAGGAGGGGGAGTTCATCTGCATCATCGGCCCGTCCGGCTGCGGCAAGTCGACGCTGCTGAACCTGGCGGCCGGGTTCGAGCGGCCGTCGCGAGGACGGGTCACCCTGGACGGCAAGGAGGTAGCCGGCCCGCATCCCCGCATCGGAATGGTGTTCCAGGAGCAGAGCCTGTTCCCCTGGTTGTCCGTCCTGGACAATGTGGCCTTCGGGCTGCGGAACGCAGGGATGCCGAGGGCCGAGGCAAGGTCGCGGGCCAGGGATATGCTGGAGATGGTCGACCTGGCGAGGTTCGAGCGCACGCGCCCCAGCGCCCTGTCCGGCGGCATGCGGCAGAAGGTGGCGATCGCGCGGACGCTGGTCCTTGAGCCGGAGGTGCTCCTGCTGGACGAGCCGTTCGGGGCCCTGGACGAGCAGGGCCGCAAGCACATGGACCTTGAGCTGCTCAAGCTGTGGGAGGGCGGCGGACGAACGTTCCTGTTCATCACCCACAACATCGAGGAAGCGATCGTGCTGGGCAGCCGCATCGTGCTCATGGGGACGAACCCTGGGCACGTGAAACGCGAGTGGCGCGTCGACCTTCCGAGACCGCGGGACCTGTTCCGCGAGGACACCGTGCGATTGAGAAAGGAGATATCTCGCTCCCTGCAGGACGTGCTGGCGGAGTGCGGGTGCAAGCGGACGGAGCTGCTGGCACCGATCGAGATCAAGGACATGGAGATAAGAACATGAAAATTGGAAAAGTGGCGTTGGTAGCGGCGGTCGTTGTCGTCCTGATAGCTGCCGCGGCGGGGGCCGTGCTCGTCATGAGCGCCCCTGTGGAGAAGAAGGACATGGAACTGAGGCTCACCTACTCGAACAAGATCGACTACGAGCCGCTGATCATCGCCCAGGAGAAGGGCTTCTTCAAGGACGAGGGGCTGAACGTGACCGCGCTCGTCGTCAGCGGGGGAATCCAGTCCGCGGAGGCCCTGGCCACCGGCTCCGCGGACATGGGGGCCATGGGCGACGCGCCGGCGGTGACGCTGATGGCCAAGAACATGGGCGCCAAGATGGTCGCCAGGTACGGCGACGGCGAGGGGCAACACCGGCTGGTGGGATGGACAGACATCGGCAGCGTGAGCGATCTCGCGGGGAAGAAGGTGGGAGTGCAGTTCGGCTCCAGCAGCCAGGGCGCGTTCCTCCGCCTGCTGGAAGCGAACGGAATCAGCGCCGGTGACGTCACCCAGGTGCCCTTGAGCCCGGCGGACATGCCCAATGCAGTAAAGACGAGGCAGGTGGACGCGATCATCGGCAGCGAGCCATGGCCGACCAACGTGGAGAACGCCAACGGCGCGGACGTTCACGAGATCGCCAACTCCAGCGGCCTGGGCAGCACCTACCCGCTGGCGCTGATGGTCACTCAGAAGCTCATCGACGAGAGGCCGGAGGCGGTGACCGCGGCCCTGAAGGCCATCGACCGGGCCATCAAGTACATGGAGACCGACCGCGATGCGGCCATCACCCTGTGCGCCTCGAAGATCGGAATATCGGCCGAGGACGAGAAAAAGTGCCTGACCACCGTGAGCTACGATCTGGGGCTCAACGAGACGGACATCATCAGCCTGCGCTCGGTGGGCGAGTTCCTGGCGTCCAGCGGCAAGATCGCCGCCCTGCCGGACATCGAGGCCTCCATCGACCGCACCTACCTGGACGCGGTGAAGGACTGAGCTCCGGAGGGATGCCGATGAGACCGCGGGAGAGGATGGAGGCGGCGCTGCGAGGGGGAGCGCCGGACCGCGTCCCGGTGTTCCTGCGCGACCTCACCCTGGGCCTCGATGTCATCGGCGTCCCCACCCCGGAGGTGTGCTCTGGCAAGTTCAACGCCGAGCTGTCATCCAGGGCGGTGGTGGCAACGCAGCGAGCGCTCGGCCACGACGCGGTGGTCGGCAGCATCCAGTTCTGCGGGCTGGAGACCGAGATGCTGGGCGGCGAGCTGCATTTTCCAGAGCGGACGATACCGACGATCCTACACCCGCCGTTCGCTTCCCCCGAGGACGTGGACCGTGCCGAGCTGCCCGACCCCCTGAGGGACGAGCCGCTCTCGAACGTCGTGAAAGCGTACGAGCTCACCTCCTCGAGCGTCGGCGATGAAGTGGCCATTCTGGGCAACATCGAGGGTGCGGTGACCAAGGCGGGGATGCTCCGCGGGCTCGAGGCCCTGCTCATGGACCTGCTGACCGACCGCGGGTTGGCGGAGCGGACGATCGAGTTCGCCGCCCGCATGGGCGAGGATCTCGCTGACGCGCTCGCATCACATGGTGTGAACAGCGCGCTGTTCGTCGCCGCCGCTTCCGACAACCCGGACATAATAGGCCCGGATGATTTTCGAAGGTACTCGCTTCCCGGGCTGAGGCGAGTGGTGGACGTCGTCAACGCTAACGGGCTGCCGACGGTGTTCCATCCCCATGGCATCTTCACCGAGCCGATGTTCTCGCCCCTGGTGTCGGAATCGATCGCGCAGGGCATCGCCGGCTTCCAGTTCGCCGAGCGCAACGACCTCGCGTTCGCGAAGCGGGAGTGGGGGAATGTGACATGCATACTGGGTGGAGTGGACGCGTTCACCACGCTGCTCCTCGGCCCGGAGGAGCGCATAATCAGGGAGACGGAGGACTGCCTTCGATCGTGCGGACCGTCTGGCTATGTCATGATGTGCTCCTGCTCGCTGCACCGCGGCATGCCCCTTGGGAACGTCAAAGCGATGGTCGACGCCTGCCGCCGGTGGGACCCCGACCGCTTGAGATCACCTTGAGCTCGGAGCTCGCTTCTCCTCTCATTGGACTCAGCAGAACCAATGGGCGCGAGGCTCGCAGGAGCGGTGGGCGACGATGGTCTTCTTCTTAGTGAACATCTGCAGCCTGCTCATCGACGAGGGGATGCCGCTCTGCTTCCACCCCTGGAAGTACTCGCCGCCGGGCAGCGTGCGGACGCACTCGTTGATCCAAACGTTGCCGACCTCGAGACGATTAGCGACGTCGAGGCCATCCTTAGGGTCTGATGTCCACACTGTCGCCCCCAGCCCGTACCTCGTGTTGTTGGCCAGGGCGATCGCTTCCTCATCATCGCGGACGGCGCGCACCGGGCACACCGGCCCGAAGGTCTCCTTTCGCACGAACTCGAGAGCGTCGTCCGTGTGCCGGAGCACGGTCGGAGGGTAATAGAACCCAGGACCTTCAGGGATCTCGCCCCCGAACAGCAGCTCTGCGCCACGATCGACGGCATCCCGGACGACGCGGTGCACCTCATCTCGGGCTTCCCCGCGTATCAGCGGGCCGACGTCCTCATCGAGGCTCAGGCGCCCGGCGATGCTGACCAGGCGACCCAGCAGCTCGTCGGTCACGGCCTCGTGCGCGTACACCCGCTTTATGCGCACGCACACCTGCCCCCCGCGGCTGAAGGTGCCGTAGGCGATGCCCCTGGCCGCCTGCTCGATGTCGGCGTCCTGGCGCACGATGCTGGCGTCGTTGCCCGAGAGCTCGAGGATCAGGGGCTTGATGCCGGCGTTCCTCGAGATGTCCAACCCGGTCTCGATTCCTCCGGTGAAGACGATGGCGTCGAGGTCGGAGGTGACCATCAGCTTCCCGATGTCCGCTCCCCCGACCACCGGGACGTAGAGGTCCTTGGGATAACCGGCCTCGCAGACCAGCTCGGCGATCTTCAGCCCGGACAGCGTGGACAGCTCCGACGGCTTGAACACCACGGCGTTGCCGGCGAGCAGCGCCGGAATGGCGGTGATCATCGTCTGCCAGAAGGGGAAGTTCCAAACTCCGATGTGGCCGATGACGCCGTGCGGGAGGAACGATATCGTCGCGTCGGTGGACGTCCATGATGAAGGAAGAGGATACGGGCGGTCTCCCGTGGCCAGGTGCTCCTCGATGTAGTGATCGATCCCCGAGAGGGCGCTGTTGTACGCCCCAATCAGCGCCTTCTTTGGTATGCCGACCTCCTCGTGCATGAGGCCCACGACCTCATCGCGGCGGCGGAGGCAGACCGCTTCCAGGTCCTTGATCAGCGTGGCACGATCCTCCCGTGAGGTGCCGCGGTACCACTCCTTCTGGCAACGCCTCGCCCGGGCCAGGGCGTCGCGGAGCTCGGCCGGTGTGGACGATGCGATCTCTCTTATTATCTGCCCCGTGCGGGGGTTGACGGAACGGACGACCACGAAGCTCTAATCCCGTGGCCGGTATTGATGCTTTGTCCGCCGGAGTCGAGCGATAGTCTCGAATCTATTCCGTTGAAGCTCTAGATCACAACTCCACGACCTCCGCGCGCTTGCGGTCGATGAACCGCTTCCGCGTGCCGTTGCCGGAGCCCTTGTGAACGACCTTGACGCCCCAGGCTTTCTGCATGGTCTCCACCGACGCCATGATCAATTACGCTGGCCTGGGACCGGACTTCCGCCGCCAGCCTGGTAAGTATGGCCCCGAGGCCGGCCGCCCAGTCGACCACTCCGTCCCAGATGTCCTCGATGATCGAGGTCAGCGGATCGAGGATAGTATCGCGGACGAGGTCGATGAGCCACGTCGCGAGCGAGGTCGTCTGCTTATTTACGATCTCGGTTCCGGCTTAAACGGATCAGTAAGGCCGGTTCTTCCAGTCTCTTGGCAGCTCCGGCAGAGGACCGTGATACCTCTGGTACGCCGATCTCATGGCCAACCCGATGTCGTAGGTCACGAGGATGGTCGATCTCTTTTTCTTCAGCCGTATTATACCTCTTCTCTTGTCCTTGCCGGTCACGGTGGTGTACTTGTTAGGAGAGACGTAGATCCACGCTATGTCTTCCCATCGGACGTCCTTTGGTTTAAAAAACGGTATTCGAGTTTCACCCCATCCTTGTCGATTCGCACTCGCAGCGGCCTTGAGACGTATTCCGTC
>JAKIXL010000008.1:21797-22062 GCA_022709105.1 Thermoplasmatota archaeon
TGTACAATAATAATTGGGACCATCAGGCTGCCGAAAAATCCGTATATCAGGAGAAGCGGGTTCGGCACTATGATATATAATTGAAAAAATGACCATCGGGCTAAAAGCGCGGCATTCGTTACCTAAAGTAGCCAAACAAAAGGAAGGAATGCCGCATGAAGTATCCTAAAAAGAAATGGGTTAAGGTGTTTAAGTCGCAGGAACGACTATCGTGGTTGAGGCGACAGCATTACCGCTCGGCGTGTAAATCATCGTCACGGTGTAG
>JAKIXL010000090.1:0-5828 GCA_022709105.1 Thermoplasmatota archaeon
CAAGGCCTCAATACCGTCGAGCATGATGGTTTGACCTACGTTCATAATCCCATATTCTTATATACAAAATCGGTAATAGGTGCGGTGCTCCTGATTTAGAGGTGAAATATTTGGCAAAAGGATTATTCACTGCCAGAAAGCTGAGGAACGATCGGCAGAAGTCCAGGTGGAGCGACAGGTCTTACAAGAGACGCCTGTTGAAGCTCAAGGAACGCTCCGATCCGCTCGAGGGTGCAGCTCAGGCGAAAGGCATCGTGCTGGAGAAGGTAGGTATCGAGGCCAAGCAGCCTAACTCCGCCATCAGAAAGTGCGTAAAGGTCCAGTTGATCAAGAACGGCCGCCAGATCACCGCTTTCGCGGTCGGCGACGGCGCGATCAACTTCATCGATGAACACGACGAGGTCCTTGTGGAAGGCATCGGAGGTAGGATGGGTCGTTCCTACGGTGACATTCCCGGGGTCAGATACAAGGTCATCCAGGTGAACAACGTCTCCCTGAACGAACTGGTCAGGGGGAGGAAGGAGAAGCCGGTTAGGTGATTTCTGTGGAAGAGAGCAGTTTCAAGTTTGACAACATCCTGCTGTTCGGCAAGTACGCCAGCGGCGAGGTCGTAGTGAAGGACGGGGGTTTGGCCAAGTACATCAACTTGACCCCCACCGCCGTACCCCACACCACCGCCCGGCACGCCAACAAGTGGTTCGGCAAGTCCAAGGTCAACATCGTCGAGCGCCTGATCAACAACATGATGAGGACCGAGGTGTTCACCGGCAAGAAGCTCAAGGCCTACAACGTCACCAAGAAGGCCTTCGAGATCATCGAGCAGCGCACCAAGAAGAACCCCATACAGGTTCTGGTCGAGGCTCTAGAGAACGCCGCCCCGCGTGAGGAGATCACCCGCCTGCAGTTCGGAGGTATATCCGTCCCCAAGGCCGTCGACGTAGCTCCGTCCCGCAGGCTGGACATCGCTCTGCGCAACATCTCCAAGGGCACGGTCAACGCCTCGTTCAAGAACACCAAGCCCATCGAGCAGTGCCTGGCTGAGGAGCTCATCCTGGCCTCCAAGGGCGACATGAACAGCTTCTCCGTGGCCAAGAAGGAAGAGATCGAAAGGGTCGCTTCCTCCGCTCGTTAAACCAGGTGGGGAAAATGGGCAGAAAAGAGGACAACATCAAGAAGGCTCAGGACATCATGATGACTCCTGAGTTCATCAGGAACATCGGGACCGCCGCGCACATCGACCACGGGAAGACCACCCTGAGCGATAACCTCATCGCCGGGGCCGGTATGATGTCGGAGAACCTCGCCGGCAAGCAGCTTATGCTGGACTTCGACGAACAGGAGCAGGCGCGGGGCATCACCATCAACGCGGCCAACGCCTCGATGGTCCATCATTGGAAGGGCAATGACTATCTCATCAATCTCATAGACACCCCCGGCCATGTAGACTTCGGCGGGGACGTTACCAGGGCCATGAGGGCCCTGGACGGATGCATCATCCTGGTCTGCGCCGTGGAGGGCATCATGCCCCAGACCGAGACCGTCATCCGCCAGGCGCTGAAGGAGAGGGTCAGACCGGTCCTCTTCGTCAACAAGGTCGACCGCCTAATCAACGAGCTGAAGGTGACCGAGCAGGAAATGCAGCAGCGGTTCGTTCAGATCATCTCCGAGGTCAACAAGAGGATCGCGGCGAACCTGCCCGAGGACCTCAGGAAGAAATGGCAGGTCAAGGTGGAGGACGGCTCGGTAGCCTTCGGCTCCGCATTCAACAACTGGGCGATATCCGCCCCATACATGAAGAAGAGTGGCATCTCCTTCAAGGACGTGTACAACTACTGCAAGAACGAGGACCAGAAGACCCTGGCCAAGAAATCGCCGGTGCACGAGGTTCTGCTGGAGATGGTCATCACCCATGTCCCCAGTCCGCTGGAGGCCCAGAAGGTCCGTATCCCTACCATCTGGAAGGGCGACCTGAACTCCGAGGTAGGCAGGGCCATGATGACCTGTGACCGGAACGGCCCCACGACGTTCATGTGCACTAAGATCATCATCGACCCCCACGCGGGGGAGGTGGCCGTAGGCCGCCTGTTCTCTGGCAAGGTTGTCCGTGGCCAGGAGCTCTATGTTCTTGGGATGCCCAACCCCAACCGGGTGCAGACCGTAGCGTTGAGCGTCGGCGCCGACCGCATCGCCGTGGACGAGGTGGAGGCAGGCAACATCGTCGCACTGACCGGATTGAAGGACGCCATCGCAGGGGCGACCTGCTCCTCCGAGAAGGACATGGAGCCCTTCGAGAAGATCACCCACTACACCGAGCCCGTAGTAACGGTGGCCATCGAGGCCAAGCACATGAAGGACCTGCCCAAGCTGGTCGATGTGCTGAGGACCATTGGGAAGGCCGATCCGTCCATCCAGGTGCAGATCAACCAGGAGACGGGGGAGAACCTCCTGTCCGGGATGGGGGAGCTCCATCTGGAGATCACCCAATATCGGATAGTGAATGACCACAAGGTGGAAATAAAGGCCTCGGCCCCGATCGTCGTCTACCGGGAGTCCATCAAGGGAAGGGGCGGACCGTTCGAGGGGAAGTCCCCCAACAAGCACAACAAGTTCTACATCATGGTGGAACCGCTCGAGGAGGCGGTGATCGAGGCGATCAAGAATGGGGAGATCAAGACCGAGGGGAAAATAAAGGACCCCAAGGCCTTGGCCAAGCAGCTGTCCGACCTGGGAATGGACAAGGAACAGGCCAAGGGCGTGGTCGCCTTCAAGAACAACAACGTGTTCATAGACGTCACCAAGGGCATCCAGAACCTGCACGAGACCATCGAGCTCTGCAAGCAGGCCTTCGAGGAGGCGATGGAGATGGGCCCGCTGGCAGGTGAGCGCGTTTCCGGGGTTAAGGTCCTGCTCGTCGATGCCAAGCTGCACGAGGACTCCATCCACAGGGGCCCAGGCCAGGTCATTCCGGCCACCCGCTCCGGCATCTATGGCGCCATGTGCATGGCCGGAAGGGTGCTCCTGGAGCCCATACAGAAGGTCTACATCAACTGCCCCCAGGATATGATGGGCGACGTCACCAGGGAACTGCAAGGCCGCCGGGCAACGATCGAGGACATCCGTCAGGAACATGACGCGACGGTCGTCGTGGCCACGGCCCCAGTGGCCGAGATGTTCGGGTTCGCGAGCGCGATCCGGGGTGCCACTCAGGGAAGGGCGCTATGGTCGACCGAGAATTCCGGCTTCGTGATATTGCCAAGGGAGCTGCAGGACAAGGTCGTCGGAGAGATAAGAAAGAGAAAGGGACTGAACCCCCAGCCGTACGATGCGGCCTATTACTCCGGCTGAACATGAAAAACGGTTATATAGAATGAATAATATCGAGAGGCAACCAACTCATAGTATATAAGGAAAAACTGGAGGGAAAACAAATGGCTGACAAACCTCACATGAATCTGGTCTTTATAGGTCACGTCGACCACGGCAAGTCCACCACCGTCGGCAGGATGCTGCTGGACACCGGTGCGATCGACCCCTACGTGATCGAGAAGTACAGAAAGCAGGCCGAAGAGAAGGGAAAGGCGACCTTTGAGTTCGCCTGGGTCATGGACAGCTTGAAGGAGGAGAGGGAGCGCGGCGTGACCATCGACGTGTCCCACAAGCGGTTCGACACCGACAAGTACTACTTCACCGTGATCGACGCCCCTGGCCACAGGGACTTCGTCAAGAACATGATCACCGGCACCAGCCAGGCCGATGCCGCCGTCGTGGTCGTCTCAGCCATCGAAGGCCCCCAGGCCCAGACCAGGGAGCACATATTCCTGGCCAAGACGCTGGGCGTCAAGCAGATCATCATCGCCGTCAACAAGATGGATGCCGTGAAGCCGCCCTATGACGAGGCCGCCTACAAGAAGACCGTCAACGAGGTCAGCTCCTTGCTGAAGACGGTCGGCTTCAAGGTCGAAGAGATCCCGTTCATCCCGATCAGCGCGTTCAAGGGCGACAATTGCGGAAAGAGGTCCGAGAACATGCCCTGGTACAAGGGCGACACACTGCTCGAGGCCTTGAACAAGCTCAAGGTGCCCCAGTCGACCGAGGGGCTCCCGCTCCGCCTGCCCATTCAGGACGTATATACGATCACGGGCATCGGGACCGTTCCCGTCGGCCGGGTCGAGACCGGGGTCCTGAAGCCGGACATGAAGGTCATATTCATGCCCTCGAACAAGGTCGGGGAGGTCAAGAGCATCGAGATGCACCACGAGACCCTGCCCGTTGCGAAACCGGGCGACAACGTCGGCTTCAACGTCAGGGGCATCGCCAAGAACGACATCAAGAGGGGGGACGTCGCCGGACCGGTGGACAACCCGCCCACCGTTGCCAAGACGTTCACCGCCCAGATCGTGGTGCTGAACCACCCTACCGCCATCCCTGTCGGGTACACCCCAGTGTTCCACTGCCACACCGCACAGGTGGCATGCACGTTCATCGAGCTGCAGAAGAAGCTGGACCCCAGGACCGGGCAGGTAAAGGAGGAGAACCCGACCTTCCTGAAGACCGGGGACGTCGCGATCGTCAAGGTCATGCCCACCAAGCCCCTGGTGATCGAAAGGGCCAAGGACTTCCCGCAGCTGGGCAGGTTCGCCATCCGCGACATGGGCCAGACGGTTGCGGCCGGCATGTGCATCGATGTCGAAAAGAAGGAGATGTAAACCCTTTCCGCCCTTTCATTTCGGGGATTGACACATGGCGCAGAGAGCAAGGATATCATTGAGCGGCACAGACCCGGAGAAGGTGGACAGCGTTTGCAGTCAGATCAAGCAGATCTCCACACGCACTGGCGTGGCCATCCGCGGCCCCATTCCGCTGCCGACCAAGAGGCTGCAGGTGCCCTGCCGCAAGAGCCCTGATGGAGAGGGCTCCGAGACCTGGGACCGGTGGGAGATGCGGATCCATAAACGCCTCATCGACCTGGATGCGGACGAGAGGGCCTTAAGGCAGCTGATGAGGATCCAGGTGCCGGACGGGGTCAATATAGAGATCGTGCTCAGGTCCTAATGGCAAATCCCTTAACCAATATCTTCCCGTTTTGTTTTTCTTGTTAATAGGTGCTAACCGCATGGCATATAGGCGCTCCTGAACATGCCTGATTTCTTGCACATCCTCTGATCACCAATGGATGGCCCATCGAGGACAGGCAGAGGCTCAGGAATTTCCTCGGATCGCGCCAATTGGCCAGGTGGCGATGACGTCTTTGCTCGATGCCATTGGCGATCGGTGGGGGAAGGCCGGGCACCAGGCGCAAACTTATTAAACGGCTGCACATGTAGAAGGGCAGATGGCTGAACCGACCATTTTCGGGCTCTCGATCCCAGACCTAGTGGGCTTCATCCTCTTGACCATCCTCACGGTATTGCTGGCCAAGGGCACCAGCATGCTCATGAGGAGGTTGTTGGACTATCGCATCCCACGGACCTATTCCAAGGCCATCGCCAAGCTCGCCCAGTACATTGTCCTGGCGGCGGGGCTCTATATCGGCTTCTGGGAGGTGTTAGGGCTGGACATCGCGGCGCTCCTGGCCTCGCTGGGGGTACTCGGTATAGGGGTCGCCCTCGCCTCCCAACAAGTACTGTCGAACGCCGTCTCCGGGGTCCTCATGTCCGTCGTCAGGCCGGTAAGGGTCGATGAGTGGATAGAGGTGGCCGGGGTACCGGCGACCGGCATCTGCAGGGTAAAGGACATCAACCTCATGAACACCATTCTAAAGGACGATGATGGCCGCATCCTCTACGTGCCCAACTCCTTCATGATCAATAACAAGGTCGTCAACTATT
>JAKIXL010000090.1:5838-6125 GCA_022709105.1 Thermoplasmatota archaeon
ATCCCCGTCTGGTTGCGCTCGCTCAAGGACTTCGACCACATCAAGGACATCGTGCTGGACGTGGCGGACAAGGACCCGCTCATTCTTCCCAATGTAGGGGAGGAAGAGCGGAAGAACATCCTAAAGATCTTCGAACTGGCCAATGTACGGAAATACCTTGGAAAGAAGGTGGACATGGCCTATTTCTCCCCCAGTATCGTCATCAAGGACATCCAGAGGGAGAAGGTGAAGGTGGACATCAAGATCTGGGTGACGGACGTGTCAAAGAGGGACGAGATCATCACTGG
>JAKIXL010000091.1 GCA_022709105.1 Thermoplasmatota archaeon
AGGTCGAACACGTTGGCTATGGCCATCCCCATCTCGTAGCGGTCCATGCAGTCCGCTCCCGCCACATGGTACACTCCCCTGCTCCCGCCCAGGACCATCCTCAGCAGCACATGGGCACAGTTGGGGGCGTAGGTGGGCGTGGTGCGGCGGTCGGTGAACAGCTCCACCGTATGCCCGGCGCGCAGCTCATCGATGAGCCAGGTGACGAATGTGCGCTTCTCCGAGAGGCGGTTCCAACCGTAGAGGAGCGATATCCTGGCCACGGTGTTGCGGTGGTCCGCGTCCAGCGTGAGGCGCTCGGCCTCCAGCTTGGTCTGCGCGTAGATGCCCGGGGGGTCGGGGGTATCGAACTCGTAGTACCTCTCTCCCTTCTGGCCGTTGAAGACCGCGTCGGTGGAGATGTACATCAGGGGGATGCCGGCCCTCTTGCAGGCCGACGCCACGTTGTACGTGCCCTCGGCGTTCACCTCCCAAGCCTCCTGCGGGTTGTTCTCGCAACGGTCCAGGTCGGTGATCCCGGCGGCGTGGACGACCGCCTGCGGCGCAGATGAACGGACGACCTCGTTGACCTCGGCCTCGTCCCTCACATCCATGTGTACGAGGGTCCTGGTGCCTATCTTGGCATCGTTATCGTGGTAGGTCGCTATGACGTCCATCCCGCGCTGGGAGGCCTCGAGCACGAGGTACTGGCCGAGCAGGCCGGTCCCGCCGATGATCAGCAGCTTCATCGAGATGAACGATTGTCTTAGGAAGGTTATAAGATTGCCCTGAACGGCCGGCGGGAAGAGGATGGCGAGACATCCGATGTCCTCCCGCGAAGACCGCCTTCCATGATCGTCTCCGCTACCGGCCCGAAATGCGTCCTCCAGGCGGCCGGCGGGATGCGCGCCGATCGTGTTCGCCGGGTGGAATCCTGGGAGAGCCCCTTTATAGTGGCAAATATGTCGCGATTCGACATATGAGGAGCCCGGACAAGGCCGATAGGGGCCACAACGCAGCGATGCTGATCGTTCTTGCCAGCATGGCGCTGATAACGATGTTCGTGGAGATCATGATCGTGCCCGCCCTGCCGACCATGGCCCAGGACTTTCCGACGCAGACGTCGTGGCTTCCCTGGGTCCTGTCGATCTACATGCTGGTCGGTGCTGTCGCGACGCCGCTCGCAGGCAAGCTGGGGGACATCTACGGAAAGAAGAGGGTCCTCATCTACGTGATGTCCGTCTACCTGGTCGCCCTGCTGGGCAGCGGGTTCTCCATCGACATCTCCACCGCGCTGTTCGGAAGGGCCGACATCTCCGTGCTGCTGTTCTTCCGCGCCCTTCAGGGCGTGGGCATGGGCATGTTCACGCTGTCCTTCGGCATCGTCCGGGACACCTTTCCCCGTGACAAGATACCGGTGGCCATCGGCATGATCTCGGCCATGTTCTCGGTCGGCGTGGCCGTGGGCCTGGTCATCGGCGGCTACATCACCTCGGTGGCCAGGTGGAGCGACGCTTTCCATGTGGTGCTGCCGTTCTTCTTCGTCCTCACCGTCGCCGCCTCCTACCTCGTCCCGGACACCCGCATAGTGCACGGGGGCAGGCTGGACCTTCCCGGGGCGTTCACCCTGGGCGCCAGCGTGACCGCGCTGCTCCTCGCGCTGACCCAGGGCGAGAGTTGGGGGTGGGGGGATCCCGCCACTCTGGCGCTGTTCGCCACCTTCGCCGCGGCCATCGCCGCGTTCATAGCCATAGAGCTGAGGAGCGGGGACCCCATCGTACGCCCGTCGCTGCTCGCGAACCGCGGGGTCCTCGGAGGGAACGTCGTCGCGCTGTTCGTCGGAATTTGCATGTTCATGGTCTACCAGACCCTTCCGTACTTCCTGGAGACGCCTGCGGCGGTCGGCGGTCGTTTCGGCCTCGCCGACACCTTCACCGTCGGACTTTACATGCTGCCCAGCGCCGTCGTCCAGCTGTTCATCGGCCCCTTCGGCGGGTCGCTGTCCAGGAAGATGGGGGCGTCCAACGTCCTGGCATTGGGAATGGGGATCATGACCGCTGGTTTCCTCTCCCTGGTGTTCCTCAACGCGGACTTCTGGCAGCTGACCGTCTCCATGGTCATCTTCGGCTCCGGAGTGGCGTTGTGCATGGTCTCCATGATCAACGTGGTGGTGGAGTCCTGTCCCCAGAGCGAGTTCGGCGTCGCCTCGGGCATGAACACCCTGTTCCGGATCGTCGGGGGCTCCATCGGCCCGGTGCTGGCCGCGGTCATCCTCTCCGCCAACATGGTCGCCTTCCACGTCGGCCCCAAGGTCATCTACCTCTACGCCGTGGACGGTTATGTGACCGCCTGGTGGGTCGGGTTCGCCTTCGCGCTCGTGGGCCTGGCGGCGGCGCTGGTCCTCCGGCCGAGGGCCGAGGACCGCTGCGAGGTCAGGGCGGAGGACCTCCCGCCTTCCAACGCGAAGTGAACCATGGGCCCGCAAATCTCTTATCGAGGCGCTCCCTAGGTGCGTGGGATGAACGAGAAGGTCACGCTTCGGGCCTGCCCGTACTGCGGCAGCATGGACACCCGCCCCGCGCTGCTGTTCGGCGGTCCCCTGCCGTGGGTGGACCATAATGACGGCGGCTACCGCTGCCGCAGCTGCGGCCGGACCGCAGTGCCCCTGGACTTCGATTCCGTTGATGACCTAAAGACCTTCCAGAGAAGCATCGTCTCCAAGGGCGGGGCCGATGAGGACTGCTTCATGCACGTGCCCATCATGCCCATCGACACCATCTCCGCCTTGCGCGTCCCGTACATCGACCTGCCGGTCGCGCAGGTCGCGAACGTGGTGGAAGTGGAGTGGGAAGGGGGCTACCGCATCAAGGGTCGGAAGGAGCGTTTCTCCAGATACTGGAGGGCGGTGCACGGACCAAGGTACTCGGCCAAGGAGATCGCATTGCTGGACCTTTCTGGGGTGCGGGACGGCAGGCCCAATTTCGACGTTCTCAAAGCGCTGATAAAGAGCAAGTACCAAGTATGGCTGGACCTCGGCGTGCGGGACATCGAGGACGTGTTCGATGCCTTCGCCATGGACGTGGCCCGGACGGTCGTCGGCACCATGACCGCGCCCTCCATGGAACTGTTCGAGGAGGCCTTCGACCTCTCCGACCGGATAGTGCCCTGCGTCCACTATGACGGCAGGGCGCTGTGGCCTAGCGGGTCCGCGGGACCAAAGGACCTGGGGCGGACCATAGCGGCGCTGGCCGATATCGGCTACGAGGCGATCGGCGTCCTGGACCTGAGGCGCATCGGGCGCGGGCAGGGCATAGACGCTGCCCTCCTCGAGACGCTCAGCGCCATGGACGCCGGCATCATCATGGGCGGCGGGGTCACCGAGCTTGACCTTCCGGCCTTGCGCTCCGCCGGAATGAAGGGCGCGTTCATGGACCCTTTCACTCCGGTCATTGGGGACCTGATCGTGGAGGATGAGATGGGGCCGCCCGCCGAGGATCCCGCGCCCGTGCCGGCCCCTTCACGCCAGGGATGCGCCGCGCCGGGAGAGTGAGGCGGGATGCCTCCGCGCTCACCGCGTTAAACGGCCAGGCCATTGTCGCCCGTTCCCCGCGACGGCCCCTTCGAGGCGTATGCTCCGCCTACGTCCCGCGTGGATGTGCGGAGGGGATCGTTCTTGAGAGCCGAGCGGAGCGTCTTTTTATCCAGGCCCCTCATATCATCACGTTCACATGGAGTCCCCGATCGAGCTTGGAATAATCCTTGTAGTGGCCTTCGTTCCCGCGATCATCTACATGCTTTGGATCCGCTCGGCGGAGGTCCATGAACGCGAACCGTTCCTGGCCGTGGAGGGGGTGTTCATCTACGGCCTCGTGGTCGCCTTGGGGATGGCCTTCGTCCTGGAGGTGGTGGCGATGATCGCCCTGAGATCGATCGGCGGCGGGATGCTTGACCCTCAAGCGGGAACGGTCCTCATGGCCGTTGTCCTTGCGCCGCTCATCGAAGAGTTCACCAAGCTCACCGGGGTGTTCACGGTCACCAGGCGTCTGACCGAGCCGGAGAACGGCCTGGTGTACGGGGCGGCGGTCGGCCTGGGGTTCGCCGCCGGGGAGAACGTGCTTTACTACAGCACGGCATGGACCGAGGGGTTTGAGATCCTCGTCATCACCGTGATCGCCCGCACGATAACCTCGACGCTGCTGCACACCTCGGCCTCAGCCATCTCCGGCTTCGGGGTCTCCCGGTCCAAGTGCCTGCGCACCTGGTACGGGACCCTGTCCAGCTGGTCCCCCTACTACCTGGCGGCGGTGGCCATTCACGCGGTGTTCAACCTGCTGGCGTCCCTCGGCTCGGACATCTTCCCGGAAGCGGGCACTGAGGCCTCCTTCATCGCCCTGCTCCTATCCGTGGTCCTGGTATGGAGCACGGTGCGCTACATCCGGCGCAAGATCATCGAGCTGGACCGCCATAATGTGGGAGGGCAGATACGGTGCCAATGATCAACGGTAGCGGCCGAGGCGCATCGCGTTGCCGATCACTGCCAGCGACACGCCGAGGTCGCCGATCAAGATGGCCATCCACAGCGTCACCAGCCCGGGGAAGGCAA
The DNA here is from genome assembly GCA_022709105.1 of Thermoplasmatota archaeon. Classification (GTDB taxonomy): domain Archaea; phylum Thermoplasmatota; class Thermoplasmata; order Methanomassiliicoccales; family Methanomassiliicoccaceae; genus UBA6. The sequence goes on from JAKIXL010000091.1 coordinate 4,583, forward strand.
GCAGAGTCAGCGCCAGCTTGACCGCGAGGGACACCGACACGTTCTGCCGTATGACCCTGGAGCTCCTTCGGGACAGCCGCATGCCGTACAGCAGGGAGCGGAGGTCGTCGCCCATGAGGGCCACGTCCGCCGTCTCCAGCGCCACGTCGGTGCCGGCAACGCCCATGGCCACGCCCACCTCGGCCTTGGCCAGCGCCGGGGCGTCGTTCACCCCGTCCCCCACCATGAGAAGCGGGCCGTACTTGGCCTGGTACTCCTCGACGGCCCGGACCTTGTCCTGAGGCAGCAGCCGAGCGCGGTGCTCTTCGATGCCGAGGTCCGATGCCACGCCCTCGGCGACCTTGGGGTCGTCGCCGGTGAGCATGATGACCTTGACCCCCATTGCCTTGAGGCCGTCGACGACCTCGCGGGCCTCCTTCCTCGGAAGGTCCCGTATGGTGATCATGCCCATGAGGCCGTCGTCCGAGCCGACCAGGATCACGGTCTTGCCCTGGGCGCTGAGCTCGGCGATTCGTTCCTCGACCGCGGAGATGTCCGCCCCGATCTCCTGGAAGAACTGCGGGCTGCCGGCGTACACCCTCCGTTCCTGGAAGATGATGGCCACTCCCTTGCCGTGGAGGGCCGCGAAGTCCTTTCCCTCGACGATGTCGATGTTCTCGGCCCGCGCTCGCTCGACGACCGCCCGGGCCAGGTGGTGTTCGGAACGGTTCTCGGCCGAGGCCGCGACCTTGAGCACCTCCCTGGCGGTGATGGACCCCAGGGGTATGACCTCCTCCACCTTCGGCCGCCCCTGGGTCAGCGTGCCGGTCTTGTCGAAGGCGACCACCGTGACGCTGCCCATGCGCTCCAAGTACAGGCCGCCTTTGTAGAGCACGCCTCTCCTGGCGCCGCCGGTGATGGCCGAGACCACCGAGACCGGAGTGGAGATCACGAGAGCGCAGGGGCATGATATCACCAGCAGCACCAGGCCGCGGTAGAACCATTCCTCCAGGGGTGCGCCGAACAGCAGCGTGGGAAGGAACATGGTGCCCAGGGCGATGAGCACCACCGCCGGGGTGTAATAGCGGGAGAAGCGGTCGATGAAACGCTCGGTCGGCGCCTTGGTGGCCTCAGCGTCCTCCACCAGCTGCACGATCTTGGCGATGACGGTGTCCTGGTACCGCTTGGCCACCATGACCTCCAGCGCCCCATGGCCGTTCAAGGTGCCGCTGAAGACCGCATCGCCCGACGTCCTGCTGACCGGCACGCTCTCCCCGGTGACCGCGGACTCGTCGACCGATGAGCTGCCCTTGATGACCTCGCCGTCCACCGGGATGCGCTCGCCCGGCCTCACCACCGCCACGTCGCCGACCTCGACGTCGGCGGTGTCGATCAGGACCTCGGTCCCCCCGCGGCGGACCAGCACCTTGCGGGGCATGAAGTCCATCAGTTCGGTTATGGAGCGCCTGGTCCGGGCGACGGAATAGGATTCCAGCAACTCCGCCAGGGAGAAAAGGAAGACGATGGACGCTGCCTCCTCCCAAGCGGAGATTATCAC
>JAKIXL010000092.1 GCA_022709105.1 Thermoplasmatota archaeon
AAGGCCCCTGGGATAAGATGATCACTCAGTGATGATGCAGACCCATCGATCATAGAACCTATCGTTCTCGTTCTCGAACATCTCGACCCTCCTCGCTTCCTCCAGCGCCCACTTCTTGATCATCTCTGCCTCCCTCTCGTTCTCCACGGTGACCATGGTCTCGGCGGCAAGGTCCATGAGCTCACAAAGGATGGCCCTCCATATGTGGGCGGTGAAGTCATTTATGGTGCCGGCCATAAGCGCAAGCCCCAGGTCGGTGGGCCGCACATAATGGCCGGCCAGGGTCGCATCTATGAGCATCGTCTCATCCGGCCGAAGCCTGCCCTTGGACAGCCCTAAGGACAGCAGGGTGGGGTCGTTGTCATACGCCAGGGAGCCGATCCCAAGGTCTCTGAGAACTGCAGCCCCCATACCTGAACCGCAGCCACAATCCAAGCAATTATTTCCTTTCCGGTCTCCCCATATTTCTGTGATGAGCGACCGGAGGAGCCTCGCTCTTTCTGGGGAGTGGTCCTCCATGGCCGGAGGATTGTTACGGAGGAGATCGAAGGAATAGTACTCTCGGGTCGCTCTGATCCATTCCTCCTGGGTAGTCCTTAGGATCTCGCCGTCGAGGTTCTCGAACCTCTCGACCGCTTCCACGGATGGCCCCCGCAGTATGAAATTGGTGGCCTTCCATCCCCTGTCTGTTAAAAGGACGAGCGATAGTGGCCAATCCTCCTCATCGACCACCAGGCGTGCACCCTCCGCCTCCTCTCCCAGGAGCATTGCCGTAAAAGCTACGTCCGGCAACAGGTTGAAAGCAGGTTCATTGAACCTGAATTCCGCAAGACCGAGAATATCATTGACCTTCATGATAGGACCGGACCGGCCTAGACAGGTGACCTTGATATATTATTATTGTGGCCATGGGCGGAGGATGGTTCGAGAGATTTATTATCGGAGGAGGTCATGGACATCTCATGATTTTGGGATCCCGGCCCAAGCATTTGACCTCCGACGGGGAGCGGGCGGTCGACCCTAAGGAGACCCTGGAAAGGATAGAGCCTTTGATGAAGAAGGCAGGCATTACCAGACTAGCTGACATCACAGACCTGGATCGTATAGGGATACCTGTTTTCTCTGCGATCCGCCCTTCCGCCGAGAGCGGTGCGATCTCGGTCTACAACGGGAAAGGCATGACCAAGGAAGAGGCCATGGTCTCCGCCCTGATGGAAGGGTTCGAGAGATATTGCGCCGAGGTAAGAGGGTTCAATATCGTACGCAAGGGCGTAGTGGAGTTCATGGAGACCCATAATGCCATCGATCCTTTGGACCTCATACTCACGCCGGCGTCAGCATTCCACCTGACGAAGCAGCCGATAGGCTGGGTCAAGGGCTTTGACCTTAACAGCATGGAGGAGACCTGGGTCCCTGCAAGCGCGGTATTCCATCCCTACGTGTCAAGGCTCGACCTTGCCCTGTTCCGAACCTCCACAAACGGTCTCGCCTCTGGTAACAATTACGAGGAAGCGATCCTCCATGGCCTATGCGAGGTCATCGAGAGGGACGCATGGTCCTTGGCCGAAGGCCACCGAAAGATACGAGGTGATGTCGTCGCCCCGGATGGCGGAAATGTCAGTAAGATCATGGAGATGTTCACGTCCAAGGGGATCGAGATACACCTCAAGTACCTGACCACTGACATAGGGGTTCCCACCATTGCTGCGGCCGCTGATGATGTAGTTATGCAGGACCCTGCCCTGCTGACCCTTGGGATAGGCACGCATCTCGATCCTGAGGTGGCGGCAATCAAAGCGCTCCTTGAGGTCGCTCAAAGCAGGCTCACTCAGATCCATGGAGCAAGGGAGGACACTGTCCACGGGGAACATTCGAGGAAGCTCGGATACGAGCGAATGAAGCGGATCAACAAGATGTGGCTTAGCGATACGGGCCCAAAGGTGAAGCTCGATGAGATGCCGGTTCTGGACACCGATGACGTCTTCGATGACCTTCAGGTGGTCCGAAAGCAGCTGAACTCCCGTGGTTTCAAGAGCACAGTGATCGTCGACCTTACAAGAAAGGATCTTGGCATCCCGGTCGTAAGGGTTATCGTGCCTGGGCTGGAGGTCTTTGCCATAGATGAGGACCGGGTAGGGCCGAGAATGATGGGAGGTAGGGTCTGAGGCCTGTAATCTATGTCGGCCCAAGCTTGGAGCATGAGGCCGCCATCGAGCTGCTCGACGCTGACTATCGGCCTCCGGTAAAGAGAGGGGACCTTGCCGCTTTGCCGGCCGATATCAGGACAGTTGGCATAATCGACGGCGTGCTCCTGACCGATGCCGCCGTCGGCCACAGAGAGATACTAACGCTCCTGAGGAGAGGGGTCAAGGTACTGGGCGGCGGCAGCATGGGGGCCCTCAGGGCGGCCGAGCTCTCTGACATGGGGATGATCGGCGTAGGAAGGATATTCAAAGAATATTCTTCCGGCCGGATCAATGGCGATGACGAGGTCGTCCTGGCGTATGATCCTTTCAGTCTGAGGCCCCTGTCGGAACCGCTCATCAATCTCAGATTGAACATAGAGGCGGCCGCCGGTAGGGGCATTATCAGCGCGGAAGCCTCGTCAAGGCTCATAGATGCTCTAAAAAGGACGTATTATCCAAAAAGGACCTTTGAACGTCTCGATAAAATCGCGAGGGAATTATTGGAAAAAACCGAGTTCGAGGCATTTTCGTTTTTCTTGAAAAACGAGAGAATGGACCATAAGCGAAATGACGCGATTTTGCTAATAAAGGCCGTTAAGGATGAACCTCGTTTTTTTTGAAAAATTAACTCATGTTAAGAAAATTGCAGGAGGTCTGGCCGAACCTCAAAAATCACGATTGTTTACGTTGGTTGGATTATCCATCCAGCACCATGTTTATATCTCTCTCTCTACTTACAGGGCAATGACAGGGGATTTGGTTTTCATCAGAAGGGAGGCACTCTCGGACGATGAAGGCCGTTCAACTTCTTACCCCGGCCGGGGGGACTCTGCCGGGCGAGGAAAAAATGATTGGAGGTAGAAATTTGGCGAAATACAAGGACAAAATAGACTTGTATGACGACAGGGGTAAGCTTATTGAGAAGGATGTGCCCCTTGAAGCGATCAGCCCTCTGAACAACAACGCAATTAAGCGGATCGCATCCTTGGCCAAGAGGACCATCGCCGTGGACATGTCTGGACTTGAGAGGAGCCTCAAGACCGGGCGCGTCGGCGGCGGGTACATCAAGGGCAAGGAGATAGACGCTGCCGTTGTGGCCAATGCGGATAAGTTGGCAAAGAGGGTCAAGGACATCCTGAAGGTCGACAAGGACGATGACACTGATGTCAAGGTCATCATGGACGGGAAGAGAATGATCGTCATGGTCCCGACCAACCGCGTCGACGCTGGTGTAGAGTACACCACTGGATTCACCGCAGCTGCCGCTGCGCTTACCCAGGCCGTCATCGATGAGTTCAACGTCGACATGTTCCATGCGAACATGGTAAAGGGTGCTGTTTGGGGCAGATATCCCCAAAGCTTGAACTTCCTTGGATCCAACCTGAAGTCCATCCTGGAGGTTCCGCAGGTCAACGAGGGAGCCGGATATGCTCTCAGAAACATCATGGCAAACCATCTGGTCGCCTTGTCTGGTAAGAACTCGGTCAACGCTGCCGCGCTGTCCTCTATCTTTGAGCAGACGGCGATGTTCGAGATGGGCGACGCCATCGGACCCTTCGAGAGGTACCACCTGCTGGGCCTGGCCTACCAAGGACTGAACGCGAACAACATCGTCCTTGACCTGGTCAAGGAGAACGGCAAGACCGGAACCGTCGGTACCGTTGTCGAGTCCATCGTGGGCCGCGCCATTGAGGACAAGGTCATCAAGGTCAAGGAGAAGCTGCCCTCTGGATACAAGGTGTACACCACCAACGACTTCCCGCTGTGGAACGCCTACGCCGCCGCTGGTATGCTTGCGGCCAACATGGTGAACATCGGTGCTGCCAGGGCTTCCCAGGCCGTGCCTGCGACGACCCTGTACTACAACGACCTTATCGAGCACGAGACCGGCCTGCCTGGAGTCGACTTCGGCCGCGCCATGGGTGTCTGCGTCGGTATGTCCTTCTTCAGCCACTCTATCTACGGCGGTGGCGGACCTGGACTGTTCCACGGCAACCACGTCGTGACCAAGCACTCCAAGGGATTCGTCATCCCGTGCATCGCTGCGGCCTGTTCCCTGGATGCAGGGACTCAGTACTTCTCACCCGAGAGCACCTCTTCCCTTGTGAGGGATGTGTTCGGTGAAATACCTGAGTTCAAGGCTCCGTTGAAGGCGATTGGCAAGGAGGCCAAGAAACTGAAGTAAGAGGTGTGTGGTTAAGCTTGATGACAAGTACTAATGCCCCTGAGGCTGTCCCGCTGCCTGAGATCCTGATCTTTCCAAACAGGCTCCTCAAGGCCGAGACCACCGAGAAGCTCCTTAACAGGATCTACGAGGTTCCCCATGTGAGGCAGGTCAACATCGCTGGCGAAGCTCTACCGGCGGTGCTGAGCTCCGGCCCCAACAAGGGACTGCCCAACGAACACCCTGAACGCAGGGTGATAACAGTGAAAGGCGAGCAGGTCGAACTTCGCCTGCTGGTAGGAAGAGTGTTCGTCGAGATCGATGACATCGACCATGTCCAGCGAGCGCTCGAGGAAATCGATGAGATATGCATCGAGATCCTCCCGTTCGGGTTCAACCTGGAAGTGGGCAGGTACTCGAAATACAAGCCGACCGTCACCGATTACAAGAAATGCAAGAGGTAATAATTATGGCATACCAAGCTCAGTACTATCCTGGCAACAGCCAGATCGCCAAGAACAGGCGCCGGTACATGGACCCCTCCGAAAAGCTGAAGAAGCTCAGGGACGTGGCCATGGACGACGTCGTAAGGATTCTGGGCCACAGGGCTCCCGGAGAAGACTACAAGAGCATCCACCCCCCACTGGAGGAGGGCAACGAGCCGGATGACTACGTCCGCAAGTTGGTCACCCCCATCGAGGGCGCCAAGAAGGGCGACAGGATCAGGTACGTTCAGTTTACCGATTCGATCTACTTCGCCCCCATGGTCCCCTATCTGAGGGCCTGGATGTACATGACCAGGATGAGAGGCTTCGACACCGGAACCCTTTCTGGAAGACAGATCATTGAGATGAGGGAGAGGGACCTTGAGAAGGCATCCAAGGAACTCATCGACAATGAGACCTTCGACCCTGCCAAGACCGGTATCAGGGGTGCGACCGTGCACGGGCACGCTTGCAGGCTGGACGAGAACGGGCTGATGTTCGACGCCTGGCAGAGATACCGCTGGAACGCTAAGAAGGGCGAGGTCGAGTATGTTAAGGACCAGGTCGCTCTTCCGCTGGACAAGCCCATCTCCGTGGGCAAGCCCCTGCCGGACGCTGAACTCAAAAAGATGACCACCATCTTCAGGGTAGATGGAGTTGACATGATTGACGACCCCGAGGTCATGGCCATGAACCTGAGGATACACAGGCTGAGGACCCTTTGCGGATTCCAGGCCTTCGCCCTTAAGGGGGAGTAAAACTATGGCAAAAGAAAAGGACAAGTTGTTCCTGGATGCGATGAAGAAGAAGTTCAAGGAGGCCCCTACCGCGGTCAACACCAACTACTATACCTTTGGTGGCTGGAAGCAGTCCAAGAGGAAGAGGGAGTGGGTTGAGCAGGCCAACAAGATCGCCAAGGCGCGCGGCATACCGATGATGAACCAGGACATCGGTGTACCTCTGGGCCAGCGTGTGCTTATGCCTTATCAGCTTTCGCACACCGACATATACGCTGAGGCGGACGACCTGCACTTCATGAACAACGCTGCCATGCAGCAGTGCTGGGACGATATACGCAGGACCGTCATCTCCGGTATGGACACCGCGCACGCCGTCATCGAGAAGAGGCTGGGCAAGGAGGTCACTCCCGAGACCATCAACTTCTATCTCGAGACCGTGAACCAC
>JAKIXL010000093.1:0-2439 GCA_022709105.1 Thermoplasmatota archaeon
GGCGTAGGCACCGGCATCGGAGCCGGTGTCGATATAGTTGGACACGTGCATCGCCGGGACCCCCCATAATAGGAAGGCAGCGAAGCTTACGTTCTCCTCCGTCGGCCGCATGGCAGCGCCCAGCTGAGGAATGCCTAGCTCCAGCACGTGACTGGAATAATAGGAATAGATCGACGAGGTCCCTTGAAGGTGCTTAATATCATGAGAGCCGGCTATGCGCTTCTCGAGGTCCAGCACGAAGTCCCTCGATGCCCCGTCCGTCATATCATTGGATTGAATAAGGACGAGGAGGGTGGCGTTCGCTTCCGAGCCCTGGAACTGTTCCGAGATGATCTTGGCGGCTCTCAGCGACTCATACCCGTCGCTCGTTCCGAAGTCGGTCTCATACTGCACCGCGCTTTCGACCTGCAGCATTGCCGGCACGGCCAAAAGGAGGGCGATGATCCAGACTATCACGATGAGCTTGTAGTGCTTCGTGACCCCGTTCGCTATCCGTTCGAATATCATATATGTCCCATCTTATTGAATTGCTGGGAGCTAACGGGCCAAGGTTAATAAGTTTGTTGTCATTGTTGAAGTGACATGACCGAGCTGGTAGACCACCTAATGAGGCTTGGCCTGAGCGAGTACGAGGCCAGAGCATACATTGCCGCCGTCGCTTTGGGGGAAGGCACAGTTAAGGAGATAAGCGTCGAGAGCGGCGTTCCCCGCTCCAGGGCCTACGACGTCCTGGAGAGCCTTGCGGAGAGAGGTTTCGTCCAGCTTGGCAACTCGAACCCCATATGCTATCGTGCGAACGATCCGCTGGTGGCCTCAGGGCACCTCATGGACGAGATCCGGCGGTCGAACGAGAAGGTCATATATGAGCTAAGTGAGATTGGGAAGCGGGCGGAGAAGGCCCAGAACCCCATCTGGACGCTTATGGGGGATTGGGCGATCGACCATAAGTTGACCGAACTGATCTCGGCAGCGGGGCGGAGCATCCTGCTCGTGTGCTTCAACAACGGCATCATCCTCCGTTATGCAAAGCTACTCACCGAAAGGTCGACCGCCGTGGACGTCACAGCGGTCCTTGTCAACGAGCCGGAAAGCTTCGCCGGCTTCCTCGGCGCCACGCGCATCCTGCGCATGAACAGCTTGGCCCCCAACATGGTGGAGATGGACGGGGAAATAATGGAAAGAGGGTTCGTCACCAAGGACGGCCGATACTGCATCGAGCTTATCATGTTGGTCGATGAGGACACATCGTTCATCCTGTCAAAAGAGAAAGGCATCGGGCGGGCGATCATAATCGCGGGCACGATAGGCAGCCTGTTCATCCGAGAGACGTTGGACAGGATCGTGAACAGCTCTGAAGAGGCCGTGGCGGCCAGGAGGCCCGGGTGCCGCTTGGACCAGAGCACGAAGGGCGGCAGGAACGGCTTGAAGACCAATCATCGCGGTCAGAAATGAGGCGACCATAGCGGAAGCCCCGTCTGTCATCCGTTCCCTTTGAACAACTGCCCGCAATAAGGACACTTGCCCAGGCTGCGGCTGGAGGTGCGATCGCAGTTCGGACAGACGATCTCCAGGAAACCAGAGCAGTACGGGCATCGGGGCAGGGTGCTGTGGACCTCCTTGCCGCAACCAGGACAAAGGATGAAACCCTCCCGGTCGGGCCATGTTTTCGGCTCGGTCTTCTTCTTGCGGCCGAACAGGCCCAGGACCAGCAGGGGCACGGCCATTCTCTTCATGACAGCGTATTCTCGTGCCGAACTAAAATCCTTGGCACCTGGTCATCCGCTCGATCCGATGGAACATGCCAGTCACCATCGGCGCACTGATCGCCTCGGACGAGCATCACGGCGCGTTCCCATCCGCTCCTTTCCTATATATGCGTTCCCGCACGAACGCTGGACGGAACAGCGAGGACGCTTCTCCCACCAGCGTCTCCGTGTTCCCCATGACGAAGTAGCCTCCCTCTCGGAGCGACGAGTGGAACCGCATGTACAGTCGCTCCTGCATCTCTCTGGTGAAGTATATCACGACGTTGCGGCAGAGGACCAGATCGAAATGCGAGCCGGCGGTCCTAGTGAACAGATCGATGTTGCGGAACTTGACCATGCTCCTTATCTCCTCGCCGAGATGATATCTGCCGTCCTGCAAGGTGAAATGTCTTTCCAGGTAAGGCCGGGGCACGTTGACAACCTGCCGGGGGAGGTAGATAGCCTCTCGGGCGCTTTCCAGTATCTCCTCGTCAATGTCCGAGCCTACTATGGTTAGTGAAAAGTTCTCGAACTCCTCGCCCAGCAGCTCTCTGAGAAGTATGCAGATGGAGTATGGCTCTTCACCGCTGGAGCACCCCGCGCTCCAAACCCTTATAGAGGCCTCGCCCCTGGACACCTTATCATATATGAGGAGGGGCAGGATCGCTTCCTCCAAGGCTTTGAAGACCGGCGG
>JAKIXL010000093.1:2449-5764 GCA_022709105.1 Thermoplasmatota archaeon
ACGAAAGAACTGGGTCACGTTGATGGTCAGGTCCCGCATGAGGTCGTCGTACTCGCCCGGGTCCCTCTTCAGCACGCTCGCGTAAGCCTCGTATCCGCTCACTCCTCGCTCCCTCATGCGGACCGCGAACCTTCTCTGCAGGTATCCATCCTTATATTGGTCGCAGTCCAAGGACAGACGTTCCCTGATGAGGCGCTTGAGAGAGAGGAATCCGGGGTCGGTGCAGAACCTATCCATGGGCGCTCCGGGCCATGAAACGTTCGAAATAAATATGTTAGCGGCCCGGTTCGAAAGCTGCGAACCATGGGAGCGCACCGGATTCAGCAGGTTCGCCGAAGCACCGAGCAAAGGGGACCATGACGGCAGAAAGACATCCCGCCCTCCGACTCAACGGCGACCGGGGCCGTCCCCCTGATCATTTTCAAAGCTCAGTCGATGGATGGAAAAAAGGTGCATTAGGAGGGCGCAAAGAACCTTCTTTCGGAACGGGGTCTCAAACGGTCCCATTACACATGCCATACGTCTAGAATCTTATAACCAATAACGATAGTGGCTGATGAGTTGTATAAATATATTCATATTTTTAGCATCGAAATAATTATTCCATATTACGATTGGAATCAAGTTCGAGGGATAAGATGGAAAAGGTTTCCGAGAAGTTGATTGGCGAGGACGTGATCGCCAGTCTGCCGGTTGCTGCTTATATTGCCGACGCAGGCTGGAAGATCGTTCACTTAAATGATGCCGCGGCCGAACTGACCGGGCTGAGCGCCAAAGATGCCTTGGGGATGAGGGTCCGGGATGTGTTCAACGGAGCTATTGGAAAAAAGGGCTGCAAGGTCATGGAAGCCATATCCGCAGGCCGGGCGATCGAGGTCAAGGACATAGTGTTCACGGACAATGATGACGTAAAGCATGCCGTGACAGTGTCCGTCCGGCCGACCGTGGATCCCTCCGGTGATGTCGTCGGGAGCGTGGGCTTCGTTATGCCGCAGGCCTCCTCCGGGGACAGTGCCTATGCCTACCTCCACGGGATCTCCTCGCCCCTCATGGCTGTTGACCGGGACCTGAAGGTAACATTCATGAACAAGGCGGCTCTGGACATGGTCGGCAAGGCCCCGGACCAGGTCATTGGCGCGCCCTGCCACCTGTTGATGAACACCGACCATTGCAAGGGCGGCAACTGCGTGGTCAGGAAGGCCATGAACGAAGATCGGTCGTTCACAGGCGATACGGTCGCCCATCTCATTTCAGGGGACAGGCCTATCCGATGCTCCATCGCCCCGGTGAAGGACTTGTCCGGCAAGGTCGTAGGGGCAATCGAACTGATAACCGATATCTCCAAGGAAACGGAGATAACCAAAGCGGTGCGGCATCTGGCCGAAGAGGTTCACGCCGGCAATTTCGGGGCCAGGATAGATGCGTCCCGGTTCGAAGGTAACTATAAGAGCATCGTGCAGGGCATGAACACCGCATTCGAAACATTCCAGAAGCTTGTGACGGCGGTCACCGACCAGCTTGGCCACATCGCCGAGGGTGATCTGTCGTGGAACATGGAGATGGAGATGAGGGGCGACCTGGCGGTGACCAAGGAACGGCTGGACACCTGCCGCGGCTCCATCAGATCGTTGGTCGAGGACACAAAAACGCTGGCGGAGACGGCCGGCAAGGGCGACTTCACCAAGAGGGCGGATGTTACCAAACATAAGGGCGAGTACGCGAATGTGGTCTCTGGGCTCAATCGAACGCTAGACATCGTAGTTGAGAAGACCTTCTGGTACGAACAGATACTGGACTCCATACCCTTCCCGTTGTCGGTCACCGACCCCGACATGAAGATGACCTATCTGAACAAGGCCTCCCTGGACATACTCAGGAGGCCGAAGAGCGAGCTGCTGGGCCTTAACTGCCAGGCCTGGAACGGTCAGGTATGCGGGACCAAGGACTGCGGCATCGTTCGGCTCAAGCACGGGAACAGCAGGACCATGGCCGAGCGCAACGGGAAGACCAACCAGATCGACGTGTCCTACCTGAAGAACGCCAGGGGCGAGATCATAGGCCATGTCGAGGTGCTTCAGGACGTGACCAAGACCATGCGCAAGGTCAAGTACGACAAGGGCGAGGTGGAGAAGGTCGCCAGGGCGCTCGAGATGCTCGCGGCCGGGGACCTTTCTTTCGATACTTCGGTCTCTGAGGCGGACGAGTACACTCAAGAGAGCAGAGAATCGTTCGTCCAGATCATGGACAACATGGTCAAGGCCCGTGATGCCATCCAGGCTCTCATAAGGGACACCCAATCATTGGAGCATGCGGCCCTCGAGGGCCACTTGGACGAACGGGCCAGTTCATCGCGCCACGGCGGCAACTACAAGGTGATCGTGGATGGCGTCAACAAGATCCTGGACTCGGTGGTAGGCGACTTCGAGTCGATACCCACTCCCGTTCAGTTCATGGACAAGGAGCTGCGGGTCACTTACATCAACGAGGCAGGAGCGAAGCTCCTGGGCAGGGGCAAGAAGGAGCTGGTCGGCCTCAAATGCGCAGATCTATGGAACACCTCCAAATGCCGCACTGCGGGTTGTCCCTGCAGCGAGGCCATGCGGGCGAAGGACGTGCACACATGCGAGAACGACTGCACGATCGGCGGAAAGCACATGGACATATTCTGCGCCGGCGCGCCGTTGCTCGACGACAATGGCAATGTTGTCGGAGCCTTCGAGTTCGTTACCGATCAAACAGCTATCAAGCAGATGATGAGAAGGTCTCAGAAGGTCTCTGCCTACCAGGTCGAATCGGCCAACGCGATCAAAGATGTCCTGCAGGAACTGGCCGAAGGGGACCTTACCGCATCGATCGAGATCCCCCAATGCGATGACGACACTCGGGAAGCCTTCGTCCTCTTCGAGGAACTGCGATCGGCCATACAAAGGTTCAGGGAAGCGGTTGTGGACCTGCTCACCGAGGTCAACAGCTCGGTCGACATGGTCTCCTCGACCTCCCAGGAGCTCGCGTCATCGGCGGAGGAGATGAACGCCTCCACCGAACAGGTCTCCGCTGCCATACAGCAGATCTCCCGCGGTGCCCAGAACCAGGCCGCCCAGGTGGATGAGACCGCCAAGGTCATGGCTGAGATGGCCTCCTCCGTGGAGACCGTTTCCTCAAAATCCGAAACGGCCAAGGCGGCCGCGGTCTCTGCCAGTGACGGTGCGCTCAAGGGCAAGGACACCGTGGACGCTACGATAAGGAAGATGAAGGAGATCGCCAAGGTGGTCGAGGAATCGGCCAAGGTCATCGCCGTGTTGGGCAAGCGCTCGG
>JAKIXL010000094.1 GCA_022709105.1 Thermoplasmatota archaeon
AGGGGTTCCGCCCCGCGCTCCTTGAACTCCATCTCGGCCGCTCCCGGCCCGGCCCCTCGGACATTGCCTGAGAAGGCATCGGTGAGGAGGTCTTGCCCGGCAGCGTAGAGCTTCATCCTCTTGGCCTCCCTGGTGGCATCCATGAACGCCTCCCAGCAAAGGCCGTGGACATCCCTGTTGTTCTCCCCGCGGGTATGGGTGAGGAAGAGGTTGATATCATCGCCCACCCTGGTGACATAGAAGTCATCGATGGTGCCGGCCCTTAGGCCGTCAGCGAGCCTCTCTTCCGCCCTCTTCATCATCAGCGGATGAGGTCTTGCGTGACCGCCGACAGAACCCACATCGGCCTTTATGACTGAGACTGTAACCCTGTCTGACATTTACTTTCCCCTTAATACTGCTCGAATATTGCTCTCTATATAAATAGTTAGTAGGGCTGACCGAACGACCAGAAAACGAGTGGCCATTTCAAGTTCGATGCCCTGTCCTCACTATCAAGATTGGCTGACGGTTATGACGGTGACCGGGCAGGCGTCTTCAGCTCTTTTCGCGCAGTCGAGCAGGTCATCGGGTACCTTTCCCTTGGCGGAGCTCCCATCACGGTATTGTTCCACTATCTCGGAAGTGCCATCTTCTCCTTCCATGAATATCTCGGGACACTCGTCCATATAACAGCGACCGCACTGGATGCACCCTTCTTGATCGATCTCGATGTTTACTGCCATGGTTCCCCTTATTCTCACCTATCCAATTATTAATTTTTGGTCGTGATCGGATGCTGCGGCGTGCCCGCTGAACATCACATTTATACCTGATTGGAGCATGCACGCCCGGTATTGTAATGAGCGAGGCGACTCCGCGGAACTCCAAGACCCTGTCCCCTGCCGACTCGGGGAGGGATGTCTCAGTGAAAGGCTGGGCCCAGGAGATCAGGAACCTGGGAGGAATATCCTTCTTGATCATCAGGGACCGTCATGGCATCGTCCAAGTCACCGCGCCTAAGAAGAAGGTCGCCCCTGAGGTCATGACCGTCCTCGGCGGCCTGTCCCGCGAGTCCGTGGTCAAGGTCACCGGCGTGGCCAAAGCTGCAGAGCAGGCCAAGGGCGGCGTGGAGGTCGTTCCCTCGTCGATCGAGGTCCTCAGCGCGGCCGCTTCGCCTTTGCCCATGGGAGTGGTAGATAAGGTAAACGTGGAGGCGGACACCAGGTTCGACAACCGGTTCATGGACCTTCGGAGGCCTGAGGCCCGTGCGGTGTTCGAGATCAAATCTATGGTGCTGGACCTTATCGGGGATTTCCTGACCGGCGAGGGTTTCCTGGAGGTGTTCACTCCCAAGATCGTGGCCTCGGGAGCGGAGGGGGGCGCGACCTTGTTCCAGCTCAAGTACTTCGAACAGATGGCATATCTGGCGCAATCGCCTCAGCTATACAAGCAGATGCTCATGTCCACCGGCTTGGACCGGGTCTTCGAGATAGGCCCGGCCTTCCGCGCGGAGCATTCGGACACCGTGAGGCACGTTTCAGAGTTCATCTCCTTTGATGGCGAACTTGCTTTCATCGATTCTATGAACGATGTGCTGGACGTTGTGGAGCGGTGCTGCCAATCGGTGATCGGAGGCATCGTGAAGAACGCCGCCCCGCAGCTGGAGACGCTCAATGCCTCGGTCACCGTGCCCCGGGCCCCCTATCCGGTGATCGAGTACTGCGACGCCGTGGAGATGGTTCAGGGAACCGGCATGCACATTGATCTCGGCGATGACCTGGGCACCGAGGGCGAGAAGGCGCTCGGTGAGATAATGAAGGAGAAGGGGCACGACATGTACTGGATCGTGGAGTACCCCGAGGAGGCGAAGCCCTTCTACATCATGGAAAAGGACGGCACCCCGTATTCCTACTCGTTCGATCTGGACTATAAAGGGCAGGAGATATCCTCCGGCGGGCAGAGGGAGCACCGGTACGATCGTTTGGTCCAGCGGATGCAGGGGAAGGGGCTGGACCCAAGCGCCTTCAACTTCTACCTCGACGCGTTCAGGTTCGGCATGCCCCCGCATGGGGGATGGGGGCTGGGAGTGGAGAGGCTCGTGCAAAAGATGCTGGACCTTCCGAACATCAGGGAGACCATCTTGTTCCCCCGGGACCGCATCCGCTTGGTCCCTTGAAGGCACTGTCCGAGACATGGGCCCTCGCCATTATCGTCGGTCCCGGGCCGCCGGGCCGGCAATGTCTTAACCATCGGAGAGCCTTTCGCTCCTTTGATGTCCATACCTGAATCGTTGAACAAGGAGCATCTTCATCTGCACGAGGTTCTGAAGAGAGCGGTGAAGGAGGAGGGGGCCCTCGGAGAGGCGGCCCGAGCGCTTATGGATGTGCTTCACCCTCACTTCGAGAAGGAGCAGGAGATCGCGCTGCCTCCATTGGGCATGCTCACTCTTTCCGATGATGTGCCAAAGGGCGATATCGAAGGGGTCATCGCCCTCACCGATCGTTTCCGCCAGGAACTGCCACGGATGCTAGAAGAGCATGTGGCCATCACTGAAAGGCTTGAAGCCTTGTCGCGGGAGGCGAGGAAGGTGGAGAAGGCCGAATACTCCGACTTCGCCGAGAGCCTGCGCCACCATGCCAAGATCGAAGAGGAGGTAATGTACCCCGCCTCGCTGCTCGTCGGATCGTACCTGCGGCTTTGGAGATCGGGCAAGAAGAGCTAATCCCGAGGGTCCTCGACCGGTAGGTCCTCAGCGTTCTCCATGGCCTTCTTGCGGGCCCTCTTTGGCCGCTCGGAGGTGTTTGGGAACCTGGACACCACAATATAGGCCCCTGCCCTCCTCTCATCACTGTAGTCCTTTGACATGGTCATCGAGATGACCTGACAATCATCAGTGAACAGAATTCCGGTCAGAGCATCGTTGACCGCCCGGACCAGCTTGTCTATGTCCGGCTTGACCGTGGGGCGCTTGCGCCGGTGCTCGGGGACCGAGGGCGGGCGGGATAGCACGAAGTCCACCTCTACCGAATAGGCCGAACCGCTGTCGCACTTCCAATCCCGGCCTTCAAGCGCCCTCTGAGCCTCGGTGGCCACTCGGCTTCGCCAGGCCTGCAGCCCCTTCTTGTTCTGATGAGTGGTCACCGTCCGGTCCAGGGCCTTGATGTAGTACGCCCTAGTGCTCCCCTCTGGAGTGGGCTCTCCCAGGACGGTGAACGCAATTATCTCCGCCGGATTGTCCAAATTCCTCACCTGATCATCTTCCTGGGCATGGATACCGAGCTAGGCTCATGGCAGAACTGACGCAATATATGGTCCGATGCGTCGCCCGGCCGAAAGTGCAAGGCCCATCCTGGCCCGGTGCATGGACCTATCGGCCATAATAGTTCTTCCCCGGGTTCGATAAAAGTGAAATATCCCGGCCGGCTATGGCCTGAGGAAACGGGAGGATAGGGCAGGAGGGAAAATGACCAGCGATGGTGATCGTAATGACAAACGGTCTTTCCTGCACTCCGCAGACCACCGCCAAAGGCTGGTCGCAATAGCTCTCGTGGCCATGCTGGCCTATGGTTCAATGATCGCGATCGATGGCCTGGTGATGAGGGAATGGCTGGACACGTCGTTCGGCCCGACCCCGGACCTGCATATCTATCAGGAGAGGGCCGGCCTCATCCTGAACGGCGGTATCATCTACCGCGACCTGGACATCGAGTCGCCCCCCTTGATCAACTATCTCCTGCTTCCACCCCAGATGATAGGAGGAGAATGGTGGGCCTATGAGGCGTACTTCTCGTTCTTTGTGCTCCTGACCGCCATTTCGATGTACCTTGTGATGCGCAGGTGGGACGGATACCGGGCAACCTTGGCCTCGCTTCTCGTCCTACTCTGTCCGTTCGCTCTGCAGGATGCCACATGGGGGGTCCAGGACGAGCCCATGGTGGCGTTCTTCTACCTACTGCCGGTGCTCCTCTTCCTCAGCGGCAAGAAGGGAGCGGCCGCCGTGGCCGCGGCCACAGGGTTCTGGACCAAGTTCCTTCCGGTGATCGTCTACCCTGACATCCTGCTTATGCTGAGGGGTCGCCGCGATGCCATGATGAACGTTATCATCGCCGTCGTCACCTCGGCCCTCATAGCCCTTCCGTTCCTTCTCCTGTGCCCCATCGAGTTCCTCGGATTTCCGTCCTATTATCTGCTGGGACGCAGCGGAGAGGGGAGCGCCGGAATGTCGTTGATCAATCTCCTCGGGCAGGGCGGGTTCCAGCTTCCCGGGACGGTCGGGGCCGCGCTCACCGTGGGGGCGCTGCTGCTCTCCTACTACCTAATCCACCGGTGGGAGCTGGACATCTGGCGGGGAGCTATGCTCACCACCGTGATGTTCCTGTCCGTATACCCCATGATCCGTCTGGGCTACTTCATCTTCCCTTTTGCCTTCTTCGCGGTGTGGGCGGTGAACGACCGCGGCATACTGCTCCGCCTGGCCCCCATGTACGTCACCCTGTTGTTGGGCCAAGGACTGGAGTCCAACGAGCAGTGGCTGGGCCCCGCGTACTCGTGGGCTTTGGGAGCTGTGCTGGTGCTCGCCGGCACCCTGATCATGCTTGACATCGCCCGCCTGTGCCTGAAAAGAAGATGCTTCTTGGACGGCGCTGCGCGAGAGGGGCCCTCATCAGCCTAGAAGGTCTCATCATCTCCAGGCGGATCTGCTGACCCTCTTGTCATCACCAGGGCCCCTCCCGCCAACGGTTACGCCTTGGCCCTATATCTCGATGATGGGAAACTTGAACTACTTTTAGAGCGCAAATCAGAGCGATGCCGAGCGCCATCGTGCTCATCAACTGCGAGGTGGGCAAGGAAGGGGACATCATCAACAGCCTATGCGCTGTTGAAGGCGTGGAGAGGGCCTACCTCGTCTATGGCGTGTATGATATCGTCGTCCTGATCACCTCGCCCACGATGGAGGGGCTGGAGAGCACCCTCATGGCCAAGGTGAGGGCCCTCCCGGGGGTGAGGAGCACCATGACCCTCATGATCAGCCGTGACTGCACCATAGGCTGACAACGTTTTTTTCCACAATATACATGAAGTGAACGTGGACGGTCCCGGGGATGAGCGTAAGGGGAAGCTTGCCGGAGGGTTCCGCGAGAAGTTCCTGAGCGACCGCTCGGTCCAGTTCAGGCTCGCCGGGACCCTCGTCGGCCTGCTGTCCGTGGCCCTGCCGTGGGGGAGCATCATCGTCAGGGATCACTCCACTCATGCCACCGTGTCCCTCACCAGCGTCTGGTTCCCCGACCTGATCATGTCGTCTGCCCTGCTGGTCAGCGCGGCATCCCTACTTTTCATCGCCGCGACCGTCGCGGCGCTCCTGGATGCGAGGGCGGTGATCGTCCAGATGCTCGCCCTGGCGACCATGTTCATCACCATGCCGGGACCGCTGGGTGATATCGCTGCCGCGCTGGCGCCGTCGCTGCCCGAGGGGACCCTGTCGACGACGATCGCCATGGGCTTCTACCTCGGAGCGTTCTCCGCCGTCATCCTGCTGGTCTCCCTCATCCCGTTCAGGGAGGTGGGCCATGACGCCAGGACCGGGCTGATCGGCTCCGAGCGCCTCAGGCCGGAGGAGAACGTTTACCACAAGTGGAGGTAACGGGAAGCAAAAACCAATTCGCATAAATATCCCGCTTCCCTTCGACGGTCCATGGACGGCCTGAGCGATCCCTTGCTGTTCCTCGGTCTGGTGGCGTTCATCTCCCTGTCCGGCGCGCTG
>JAKIXL010000095.1:0-5367 GCA_022709105.1 Thermoplasmatota archaeon
AAGCAGAGGCCGCTGGTCACCGCCGAGATGGTGGTCGCCGCCAAGCGCATCGCCCGCAGCCTGGAACAGCAGATCGCCGACCGCTACCTGGAGTCGCGCAAGGAGTACAAGACCTTCATCACCGAGGGCGACGAGATCGGGGTGGTCAACGGGCTCGCGGCGCTCAACACCGAAAGCTCCATGGCCGAGTTCTCCGGGATCGTATTGCCCATCGTGGCCGAGGTGACGCCTGCGCAGACCAAGTCTGGCGGCCGCATAATCGCCACCGGCAAGCTCGGCGAGATCGCCAAGGAAGCGGTCCAGAACGTTTCCGCGTTGGTCAAGAAGTACACCGGGGAGGACATCTCCAACCACGACGTGCACGTGCAGTTCATCGGCACCTATGAGGGAGTGGAGGGCGACTCAGCATCGATCAGCGTCGCGACCGCGGTCATCTCCGCGTTCGAGGACGTCCCGGTGGACCAGACCCTCGCCATGACCGGCTCGCTGTCCGTCCGCGGCCAGGTGCTTCCGGTGGGCGGGGTCACCGCCAAGATCGAGGCCGCGTGCGAGGCAGGGCTCAAGAGGGTCCTGATCCCCAAGGCCAACATGAACGACGTGGTGCTCGAGGAGCGCTACATCGGCAAGATAGAGGTCGTTCCCGTGGAGACGCTCGGCGAGGTGCTGGAGAAGGCCCTTGTGGGCGGGAGCAAGAAGGACAGCCTCCTTCGGAAACTGTCCGCGCTGCTGGAGAAGGGCGGTAAGCCCACGATCCATCCGGTAAGGTCGGCCCCGGCTCTGCAGTAAAACCCTTTCCCATACCCCTTTTCCGGAACGCAATTTTATTTATCTAGCGCGGCCTCTCCGCACCGAGGTAGAAGATGAGGAAAAGAGAGGTCAGCGCGCTCCTGATCGGCAGGTTCCAGCCGTTCCACAATGGGCATCTGGAAGTGATCAAGTCCATAGTCAAGGAGTGCGACCGCCTGATCATCGGCATCGGGAGCGCCCAGCTCTCGCACACCTTCGAGAACCCCTTCACTGCAGGCGAAAGGCACCTGATGATCTCCCGGGCGTTCCACGACGAGGGGCTGGACAACTTTTTCCTGGTGCCTATAATGGACATCAACCGCTATTCGACATGGGTCGCGCACGTCGCCTCCCTGGTGCCGCCTTTCGACTCGGTATACACCAATAATCCGCTGACCAGGAGGCTGTTCTTCGAGGCAGGTTACGAGGTCAGGAACGCTCCGATGTTCAACCGAGAGGTGTACTCGGGCACCGAGGTCCGCCGCCGCATCCTGCAGGGCGGGTCCTGGGAGGAACTGGTACCCCGAGGGGTCGTGGAGACGATCCTCGAGGTCAAGGGGGACGAGCGGCTTCAGGACATAATGAGGGACCACTCTCCCGAGGCCACCATATGAGCCTCGCGGCCACGGCCGGCGAGGCGCTTAGAGGCAAGGTTATGAAGCTGGCCCTGGCGGAGTCGTGCACCGGCGGCCTCATCGCCTCGATGATCACCGATGTGCCCGGCTCCTCGGACTACTTCCTGGCATCGCTCGTCACCTACGACGACCGGGCCAAGGTATCACTTCTCGGGGTGAGCGAGACGACCTTGAAGGAGCACGGAGCGGTGAGCGAACAGGCCGCGAGAGAGATGGCCGCCGGCGCACGGAAGGCTACCGGCGCCGATGTAGGCCTGGCCGTCACCGGCATCGCCGGTCCCGGCGGCGCTACCCCGACCAAACCAGTAGGCCTCGTGCACTTTGCCCTGGACGTACAGGGAAACGTCACCGCGGACAAGGTGATCTTTCCCGGCGGACGCACCGCGATCAAGAAGGCTGCCGCGGAGCATGCACTTCGGATGGTCCTGTCCCGACTGGACCGGTAACCTCCTGCCCAGAGCTCCCCCTGGACCTCTGGGACCTCCAGTAGATGAGGGACCCCACGACGATCCAGACCGATGCGATGGCCAGTGCTTCCAGGTTCAGGTAGGCCATAAGGCCGACGCAGGACACTATGCCCAGGACCGGAGGGAGCGGAAAGAGCGGTACGGTGAAGGAGCGCTTCGCTTCAGGCATGGTGCTGCGCAATCTCAGCATGGACAGGTTGATGAACAGGAAGGTGAGCAGGGTGCCAAAGTTAAAGACCGCCGCCAGCGCCGCCAGGTTCCCTCGCGACGCGATGACCACCGCGGCCATGGCGGCCCCGGCGATGATGACGGTGTAAGTCGGCACCCCTCTTTTCGACACCTTCCCCAGTGAGCGGGGCAGAACTCCCTTGCGGCCCATGGCGAACAGGGCGCGGGAGGCGCCCAGTAGGGATGACATCACGACCGAAGCGGTGGCGAACAGCGCGGAGATCGATACGAACCCGATGATCAACTGGTTGGAGGTGGCAGTGCGCAAAGCGGTCTCCAGCGGAGCGGCGCTGGTCGAGATCACGCGCCAATCGACCAATCCGACCTCCACAACGGACACGCCAATGTACAGCAGGGTGCTGATGAAGAACGCCAGCATGATCGCCCGGGGAATGTTCCGCTCAGGGCTTTTAACCTCCTCGGACATCACGGTTATGGTATTGAAACCCACAAAGGCGAAGAAGATCACAGCGGCCGCGGCGACCGTGCCGCCAGCGCCCATGGGGAAGAACGGCCGATAGTTCGAGAGATCGCCGGTGCCTATGAGGAAAGATGAGCCAACAGCGATGAACAGGATCAGCGCGAGGACCTTAAGTATAACCAGCAGGTTGTTGGCCCCCGAGGCCTCCTTGACCCCCCGCATGTTCAGCATCATGAAAGCGAGCGGCAGAGCGGAGGCCACCGCGATCACGAACAGCGGACCGGACATGCCGATGAGCGGGCCAAGATAGGCCGCGAACCCGATGGCTACGGCCGCCGAGCCGACGACATAATCGAAAGATTTCGTCCATCCGACCAGGAAGCCCCATCGCGGGCCAAAGGCCTTCTCAGTGTAGATGAACGAGCCTCCCGCCTCGGTGATGAACGAAGAGAGCTCGGCAGAGCTCAGGGCGGTGAGGAAGGCTGTGACGCCGGCGAGGACGAAGGAAAGAATGACCGATGGGCCAGACAGGCCTGCCGCAACCCCGCTGAGAACGAATATTCCAGCGCCGATGATAGCTCCGATCCCGATGTCAGTCGCCCCTAACAGCCCTAAACCTCGCTTAAGCTCGGCCATATCGCTCAAGTGAAAAATGGAGCAATTACGTCATAAAGGAACTGTCAATCCCAAGCTTCATATCCTGCCGACGCAAAGCGAGGAGCGTGAGCGTAGATCTGCTGGAAGATGTCCTGATAAGCCGCGTGTCCATGCTGGCGATGAGCAATCCGGAGCTGGATGTGGAGTGGGCCATCGTCAATAGCGAGTGGGGCGTTCTCACCATCAGCGAGAGCAGCAAGCTGATAGGATTCGAGTACGTCGAGTCGGACACCTCTCTCCTTCGGCCGGAACGGCTCAGGATGTACGAGGAGACGCTGAAGCAGGGCCTGACCGCCGTGGTCATAGTGCCCCAGGAGCTTTACCTGATGACCAGGGGCCGCGTCCTCAAGGCCCTGGGAAGCAAGGCTCCCGAGGTCCTGAGCTATGACTGCCTCGGCATCACAGCTCTGCCGAGGCCATCTTAGGAGCGAACCTTCTTAATGCTCCCGCCCGATACTCCGTGGGTCGGGTGAATGGGATGCGCGAGCCAGCGAAGACGATACCTACGGGAGTAGCCGATTTTGACTCAATAATCAAAGGGGGGTTCCCCGCGGGCTCAGTGATACTGCTGGTGGGCGACCTGGGAGCCGGGCAGACCGAGTTCGCATTGACCTCCGCGGCCAAGCTGGCCATGGTCAAGGAAAGACCGGACTCGGCACCGTTCATACTGGGGGCGGGAAAGGACTCCCGCCTTCCCGATAAGATATGCTATATAACGTTCTCAAGGTCCAGAGAGGAAGTGCTCGCTGAGCTGGAGGCCGCGTTCAATCAGGATTTCTATGGGGCGTTCGAACGGACGGTCCAGTTCCGTGATTTCTCCACGGCCTACTTCCGCAAGACCCTGGTCCCTCGATCGTGGACGGGCGAGAGCACGTCGATCTTCTCGTCCGACGGCAACAACGAGAACGTGCTGGAAGGCCTCGTAAACTATCTGGACGAGATGGCGCCCAACTCGATGATCATAATCGATTCGCTGACCGACCTGGTAGTGAGCGCCAATATCGAGATCGCGGACCTGGTGGCGGTGATGCGCGGCATGCAGAGGGTGGCCAAGCGCTGGGGCGGGATCATATACCTTGTGCTGACCAACAATGTCCTGGACGAGAAGAAGCAAAGGATGATCATGGATTCCGTGGACGGTTCCCTGGTGTTCGAGTGGAGCCGGTACATCAACTCAAGCAAGCGGCAGCGGTACATCTACGTGGAGAAGTTCATCTCCCTCCTGCCGCACCTGGACAAGGAGCGCATCGCCAGGTTCGCCACCGTGGTGACGGCGCGCAGCGGACTGGTCGTGGTCGATACTGAGAGGATAGGGTGACGGGAATGGAACGCGTGAGGACGGGGATCGACGGGCTTGACGAGATGCTGGAGGGAGGCTTGCCGAGGTCACAGGCGGTCGCGGTCATGGGGTCCTTCGGCACAGGGAAGACGACATTCGCACTGCAGTTCATCCAGCAAGGCCTCAAGCAGGGCGAGAAGGGGATATACATCAGTCTGGAAGAGGACCAAGAATCCATCCTCGGCGCTGCCCGCTCGTTCGGGTGGGAGCTCGCGCCGTACATTGAGCAAAAGAAGCTGGCCATCGTGAAGCTGGAACCGAACGATGCCAAGACGACGATCACCCGCATCCGGAGCGAGCTGCCGGACTTCATCAAGAGCTTTGGCGCCTCCCGCATAGTGCTGGATTCGGTGTCCTTGCTCAATCTGCTGTTCGAGGCCGACCACGAGAAGCGATCCAATCTATTCAATCTCATCCAGATGATCAAGAGGACCGGTGCCACCTGTCTCATGACCGCCGAGGTCAACGACAGCAATCCGAACGCCTCGAGAGATGGACTGGTAGAGTATGCGGTCGACGGGGTCATAGCATTGCGGTACGAGGAGAACAAGGAACGCGCCGAGGTCCAGCTCACGGTCCGAGTTATGAAGATGCGCCGCATCGCGCACTCCCGCAGGGTGAAACCGTATGCCATCACCGGCCGGGGCATCGAGGTGCACGCAGCTGCCGACGCGTTCTGAACGCAGCCCAATGTAGCTAATGTAGCTACTTATGATCGAGAGCCTCCGAGCGCATAATGTAGTTGTATTAACTACAAGAGGTAGCCGGGCGTGAGGACCGGCGGCCCGACAAGATCGGGCCCTTCGATCTAGCAGGGAGGGCACAGCCCCGGTC
>JAKIXL010000095.1:5377-5730 GCA_022709105.1 Thermoplasmatota archaeon
TTACCGCCTCGCTTGCCCGTACTGCCGCTATTCTATATCGGTTATCGAGGGTCCCCCTCGCACCGTCTAACAACAGGCCTAATTGAAACATATTTATAGAAAAGTCATCTCTCTCAATATTATCACAAAATATATTACTTAAACACACCAAAATCACACATGATCATCACGGAGCCAGAACCACCAAAAAATGGTTAAATAATATATTAATCTAAATGTTCTAAAAATATATATACCTATTTAACCCTAGCTAACTTAGTATCAAATTCAAGAACGAGGCCTCGATCGAGGCCTACTTCGCGGCCCGCCAAGTTTGGGAAGGGGGACGGGCGCAAGGAGCAAAGGGGGAGTTA
>JAKIXL010000096.1 GCA_022709105.1 Thermoplasmatota archaeon
GTACTCCTCGGCGATGGCCAATGAATACGTAGCCTTATGCTTATGGGAGCTTGGGTCGCTCCAACGCGGGTGCGGAATGAGAGCGTTGGAGGTTCGCCGAGCCGTTAAGAGCGATCCGGTCCGCTCCTTCTCTCTGTCAAGCAGATAGGGCTTCGATGTTCGCCCGGCAGGTTTCCCGTCCAGAAGCGCTCATCCCCTGGCAATGGGCTGTGCGACGATAGGCATCGTGTTCAAAAAAAGAGGAAGAGGTTTGAAGAGGTTTGGTCCCTGGCGCTCAGATCTTCATCCTAGCACCATCCAAATGCCACGAAGCCATAGCCCCCCCAGGTATACTGGCCTCCGTAGCAGCTGATGTGGACCACTATCTGACCGCAGCCGTGCTTCACCACATGGTGGAAGCCGTGTCCGCAGCCATGGCGGTGATGGTGGTGGCCGTGGCATCCGTTGTGGCCTCCGCTAGGCCCGGTGGGGCACTGATCGTCCTGGGTGCCCTGATCGTCATCGCCGCAATCGTTGTCGCCAGCAGCTTCATCGTCCTCGCCGCAGTCGTTGTCGCCGGCCTCTCCGGTTTCGTTGTCGCCGCAGCCATCGTCGACACCGGTTTCATCATCGCCGCCACAGCCGTCGTCGCCGGCCTGGGCGTCATCGTTGTCGCCGCAATCGTCGCCGACGCCATTGTCGCTGCTGCCGCAGCCATCGTCCTGGGCACCCTCGTTCGGGACCGCGTCCCCCGCCCCCTCGTCCCCGCAGCCGGATCCGCTCTGGGTTCCGGAGCCGTCATGGCCGCTGGAGCTGCCGGAGCTCTCGGAGCTTCCGGCGGCCGGGGTCACCGGAGCGACGAACGAAGGCTCAGTCGGGCTGATGCCTCCGTTCCCGTCGTTCTGCCCGGGGCCGTCGACCCCCTCTAGCGGCCCCGCTCCCGGGTTGTTCATCACGAACACGGCGGCCGAGCCGACCATCATCATGATGGCGATCATGGCGCTTATGAGCATTTTTTCCTTCATCGTTCTTTTCCCCCGTTATTTCGATTTCTGATACTGAGACTTGATAATGAGAATATCAAAACAACTTTATAAATATTTCTATTTATAATTATTATCTCAAATAATATTAGTTGTCATCAGTGAAAATATTTGCATCTGGCTCCGTTCCGTTTGCGGCTCTTGCCCCATGGCGCAACCTCTCAATTAATATCGAAAAAGATACTGCAAACCAGTATTATCGGACGAGATTATCAGATGATGGACCATCGTGCGGCGGGCGCAGATCGGCGCCTCCGGACCGCCCTAGGGCTCCGCCCGAGGCGAGGGGAGGGGGCCCGCGGCCCGTTGTTCCCTACATAGGTATAAATATATTAGGCTCAGAATAAAGAACTCAATGCAAACCCAATCACTGCTCGTCCGCATCACCTCTCCCCGGGAGGACAAGGATGCAAGTGGGATGTACCATGAGTTCATTACATACGGTCATTGCGACTTCGAGCTCGAGAACGTCCCCGTGGGGTTCCTGAGGGATGCCAAGGAGGACGGGGAGAACTACGTGCTCACGGTCGAGATCACCAATCCCTTGGCCATAGGGTACATACGCTCATTGAGGCCCGCGACATCGTGAGCCTTCGTGAGGCCGGCATAGGGCGGCCCTGTCCGATGAACGCCTCGGCCCGCCGGCCCTCGGACCCAGCGGAAGGTTTTTCTCCGCCGGACCCCGGGGAAAAACCAATATATATGCTGGAGAGGCTCGCTCCCTCGCTTGCCTGAGAACAAGAAGAGCGGCATCGTCAGGGCGTGGGACCTCAGCGCCATAATCGTATTATCGGTACTGTTAGCTCTTTTCATCTTCCTCGTTCCGGACAACCCGGTCCGGATCGTCATCGGCCTGCCGTTCATCCTGTTCTTCCCTGGGTATGCGCTCATCGCCACCTTGTTCCCTGAGAGGGCGTCGCTGGACCTGATCGAGCGCATAGCGCTCTCGTTCGGGGTCAGCATCGCCATTGTGCCGCTGATCGGCTTCGGGCTGAACTATACGCCGCTGGGGATCCGCCTGGTGCCCATACTCGCGTCGATCATAGTGTTCAACGTGGTGTTCTGCGCTCTGGCGCTGTGGAGGCGATCGAGGACCGCGGAGCCCTACGAGCCGTTCGACCCCCGCGCGCTGTTCGGGTCCATCAAGCGGAACTTCGACGCCGAGGGGAAGGTGGACAAGTTCCTCACCGTCGTTCTCGTTCTCTCGATCCTGTCCTCGGTGATCGCCCTAGTGTACGTGGTCTCCTTTCCTAGGGAGGGCGAGAGCTTCACCGAGTTCTACGTCCTTGGCCCTGACGGCACTGCCAGCGGCTATCCTCACAACCTTACAGTTAATCAGTCGGCGCCGGTCTTCATCGGCATCGCGAACCACGAGCACCGCACGGTGAACTACACCGTGGAGGTGTGGCTTTCCAACATAACCTTCGCGGACAACACCACCCTGGTGAACCGCCTGTACTTCGTGGAATCCTTCTCCCAGACCTTGGACCACATACCGGCCAACATCGAGGGCAACTGGACCGCGCAGTGGGAGAGGGCATACAACGTCTCTGTGCCCATCACCGGCCAGTACAAGATCTGGTTCGTCCTGCTGAAGGACGGCGCGCCCTACTCCGGACCGCCCATGGTGGACCTCGCGGGCACCGCCACGGCCGCCAGGTTCGTGGACGCTATCGAGTCGGACGACAGCTACACGTTGAACCTGAACCTGAACGTGGCCTGATCGTTCCGACGGGCTCTGAGCTTTGAGATCACCGGCCCATGGACTTCATCATCAAGGTGAGCGAGTTCAGCGTAAGTCCGGAGATCACGAAGAACGACCCTATCAGGAACAGCGCCACGCCCACCAGGGCCTGCCCCAGGAAGGACCCGAAGAGGTAGATCTCAGAGACGGTCAGGAAGGCTATGATGATGCCGGTAAGGCCGGCGATGGCCCCCGGCACGCCGAACAGCAGCAGAGGCCGCTTGTAGCCGATCATCGAGACCACGTTGCCCAGGAGCTTCATCCCCATGGAGGTGGCGCCGGCCTTGTGGCCGTTGGGCACGTCATAGCGTACGGAGATGGGCACCTCCATTATCTCCAGGCCGGCCTCCACGAAGTGGGTGATCATGTCCGACTCGATGTTGTAGCCTTCGGACGAGAAGGTCAGGTTCTCCAGCCCCTTTCGGCTCAGCGCCCGCATGCCGGACTGGGAGTCGGTGATGTCGACCTTGGTGGAAAGGTTGGAAAGCGAGTTTATGACCTTCTGCCCGAAGATGCGGTACCGGGGGATCCCGGTCTGCTCGCCCAGGAACCTCGAGCCGATCACCAGGTCGGCCTTGCCTTCGATGACCGGCCCGATCAGGCCCTCGATGTCATCAACGCGGTGCTGGCCGTCGCCGTCCAGCATGACCGCGACCTGGCAGCCCATGCGCTCCGCCTCCCTGAGGCCGGTGAGCAGCGCCTTCGCCTTGCCGCCGTTCTTGGGCATCCTCACCACCGTGGCCCCGGCCAGGGCGGCCAGCTTGCCGGTGCGGTCGTGGGACGCGTCGTCGACCACTATGACCTTGTCAACGTAAGCAAGGGCGCCCAGGACGACGCTGGCGATGGTTATCTCCTCGTTGAAGGCGGGGACCACTGCGATCGTCCGAGGGGCGGAGGCCGCGGTCGGCATGGCCATTCCCTGCGCGATGATGTTCCCGTCATGTTTCATGCGCAGCCCGTCCAAGCCCATTTCCCCCTCTGTGTCGACCGCCATCTGGCCCATCCTGCTGAAGAATAGATGGAAAGCGATATATTTAAAGTGGGACCTATGATTATATTCAGACGGCGTCGGACCGACCGGGGCCGCCTCATCCCTTGAAGCGATCCTCGCCCTTCTCCGCGTGGTCCAGGATTCGCGCCGCGGCCCTCCCGTCCCCGAAGGGGTTCTTCCATCCTCCTTGGCGGTTGAGCATGGACCACGAGGCCGCAAGGATGCGTTCCGGGTCCGTGCCGGCCAGGACGTTCGCGCCTACCGACACCGTCTCCGGCCGCTCGGTGTTCTCCCTCATGGTGACGCACGGCACTCCCAGTATGCAGGCCTCCTCCTGCACCCCTCCCGAGTCCGTGAGGACCAGCCTGGCCGAGGCCTCCATGGTGAGGAAGTCCATGAACCCGAACGGGTTGACCACGGACGCGGCCTCCGGCCTCAGGCCGAACTCCTTGAGCCTGGCCTGGGTGCGCGGATGCGCCGGAAAGATCACCGGCAGGCCGGTCTCCCGGCCGACCGAGTCCAGCGCCTTCAGGATGCCATTGAGCTTCTGGGGCGAGTCGACGTTCTCCTGCCGGTGCGCGGTGGCGAGAACGAACCCGCGGGCCTTGAGGCCGAGGTTCTCGAGAACGTGGGAGCGGGCGGCCGCCAGCTTGCGGTTCTCCTGCACCGCGTCCACGATGGTGTTGCCGGTGACGAAGACCCCGCGGTCGATGCCTTCGCGGGCCAAGTTCTTCCTCGCCTCCTCTGTCGGCGCGTAAAGCTGGTCGGAGATGTGGTCGGCGACCACCCGGTTCACCTCCTCGGGCATGGTGCGGTCGTTGGAACGCAGGCCGGCCTCCACGTGGCCCACGCGGATGCCCATCTTGGCGGCCGCCAGCGCGGCGGCCATCACCGTGTTGGTGTCGCCCTGCACCATCACGATGTCCGGGCGGTCCCTCGACAGCACGGCCTCCGTGCCGCTGAGGACCTTCGCCGTCTGCGCGCCGTGAGTGCCGGATCCGACATCGAGATGGTGGTGCGCCTCAGGGAGCGCCAGCTCCTCGAAGAACACCCGGTCCATCTCATGCGAGTAATGCTGTCCCGTATGCAGTATATAGTATGGCGTTCCCCGCTTCGCGCATTCCCGGACCAGCGGGGACATCTTGATTATCTCCGGCCTGGTGCCGAGGACGATGGCTACCCTCATCGGAGCGGCCATGAACCAGCGGGGATATCAATCTTCTTCGCGCCGTTCGCCCAATCCAGCCTTGGACCGGCAGCCGTCGCCCATATCCACAACCTGGGCCAACCTGTCCAGCGACCGTTCCCGCATCCTTCTCACTCTGTCGAGGTCCGCTCCGCCCGGCACGCCCGCCTGCCTGATGGTGATCCTGGTCCCGCCGCCTTCCTCCTCGAAGGATATCACGACCTCGGACTCCAGCGGCCAGTCGCCGCCGAGCCCGTAGTACGAGGCGGGCACGATGTTGCCCTCCGGATCGGCGAACGAATCGATGGCCACGATGCGTTCCGGCGGAGTGAACTCGCGGTACACTCCGGCCGACCAATAGTCTATCCCCTCCGGCGATTCCATGCAATAGAGGTAGCGGCCCCCCGTCCTGAGCTCCGCCTCGATCACCGGCGCGGTGAACCCCTCCGGCCCGTACCACTTCTTGACCAACCGGGGCTCGGTGAACGCCGTGAACACCCGCTCCCTAGGCGCATCGAAGACCCTGGTGATCACCATGTCCTGCTTCCCGACCTGCTCCGAGACCGTCATGGTCAACAGCTTCGAGCCGGCGGTATTAGTCCGTTTCCCCTCCGATGGCGTGGTCCTCGCGCAAAAAGATGATAGAGCGGCGCCGGCCTGGACGGACGCGGGTTACGTTCGGGGGCAGCGCTGTTCCGCTCTCAGGCCTTGGCGCCCTTCATGTCCGTCTTCATCGCCATGTACTGGTCCCTGGTGATCTCGCCCCTGGCGTACCTCAGGTCC
>JAKIXL010000097.1:0-2688 GCA_022709105.1 Thermoplasmatota archaeon
CAAGGACCTGGTGGACGCTGGGTTCTCAGTCAACATTTTCTTCGCCGATTGGCATGCATACATAAACGACAAGCTGGGCGGGGACATCGAGCGGATCCGGATATGTGCCGAGTACATGAAGGACTGCTTTGAGGCGCTGGGAGTGCCCAGGGACAAGGTGAAGTTCGTCCTCGCCTCGGAGATAATGGACATGAGGTACTGGGAGATGCTGATGAAGGTAGGAAAGGTAACCTCGCTCTCCCGAATAAAGCGGGCCATGACCATCATGGGCCGCAAGGAGGACGACGCCGAGCTCGACTCCTCCAAGTTCCTTTATCCGCTAATGCAGGCAACGGACATCTTCCGCATGGATATCGATGTTGCCTATGCCGGCATAGATCAGCGGAGAGCGCACATGCTGGCCCGCGAGGCCGCGGAGAAGCTGAAGTGGAAGGTCCCGGTAGCATTGCACACGCCTCTGCTCCCGGGGCTGAAGGGCACGAACCGCATGGACCCTGTTGCCAACAAGATGTCCAAGTCCGATCCCGACAGCGGGATCCTGATACACGACTCGCCCGAGGACATCGAGCGGAAGATCAAGAAGGCGTTCTGTCCGCCTGAGGTGGAAGGGAACCCCCTGCTCGCCATCTGCAGATACTTGCTGTTCCCCAATATCCCGGAGTTCGTGATCGACCGCCCGGAGAAGTTCGGCGGCCGCCTGGAGTTCCGCTCCTACGACGAGCTCGAGAAGACCTACGCCTCTGGAAAGCTCCATCCCATGGACCTTAAGTCCGGAGTCGCCAAAGGGCTCAGCGACCTCCTTGCTCCGGCCCGGGAATACTTCGACAGGAAGCCGGAGAACTACCTCGCAATGAGGAGGGCTATCGGGCTAAGCTGAACACGCAACCCCCACTGGGCCGTGAAGCGTTGAGCGTCAGCTATTTTTATCAAGCACATCCTCGGTAGGAGCATGACCCTCCGCGCCATCCTCGTAGACCTGGGGGGGACCCTGGTCGACTACTTCGGCCACACCACGCCCGGACTGGTGCTTCCTCGGTCCTTGACCCTGGCGGGTCAGCTCCTCCTCTCAGTAGGAATAAGGGTGCCTCCTTTGGCCGTGCTCGAAGCCCGATGGAGCCGCAATGCACAGAGCCCCGACGATCCGGAAGTACGCCCCCTCGAGATCCGCCTGCGCCGCACGTTCGAGGTAGACGACAGCGATTCCGATCTTCTGCCTGCCCTTTGCCGCTCGTTCATGGCCCCTCTCTTCGCTCAAGCTAGAACATATGAAGATACATTGCCGTTCCTCGATGTGCTCCGCGATCTAGGCATAAGGGCTGTGGTCGTTTCCAACACGACCTGGGGGAGCCCGGCCGAACTATGGCGGGAACAGCTATCGCGAGAAGGCATCAGCTCGCGCATAGATGGTTCGGTGTTCTGCCGGGACGCGGGGTGGCGAAAGCCGGATCCGCGGATCTATGCCCAAGCGCTCAGGGCTGCAGGGGCCGATCCAGGCGACTGTCTGTTCATAGGAGACAACCCCGTATGGGACGTCGAAGGACCTAATAAGGCAGGTATACGCGGCATGCTGCTGGACCGCCGGATGGAGTTCATGGGTCAAGGCTTCGACAGGGTGACCTGTCTACGGGAGGCTGTCGAAAAATTCAGCTCTGAGAATTACGGAGATATCTAAAGAAGGCCATCGATTTGGACATGCAAATGTTCAGAACAGCCTCCACGTCACCCACACCTGTCAGTCCGGCGGCGCCGGCGTGGCCCCCGCCGTTGTTGCTGGTCTCTCCGCCCACCTCGTCCAAAAGCTTGCCGAGGTGCAACCCCTTCCTTACCACGTCCTGGCGGGCCCTCGCGCTGATGCGGAACCGCTCGTCGCGTTGAGAACCGACGAAGGCGACGTCCGCGCCGATATTGAGCATCGCTTTGCACACGGAGCTCTCATGAGCGCTTCCCAGAGAGATGGCCACGATGTGGTCCCCCAGCCGATCGAAACGCATCCTCTGGGCTCCCTTGAGCTGAGAGATGCGTTCAGAAACGTCCGGCTCAAGGTCGGTGAGGTCCATGACCTCGTCCATGTTAATGCCGCTGACCTCCATCACCTCGGAGAAGGTGCGCATCAGGGCGGAATTTGCAAAACGGAAGTGCCCGCTATCGGTTAACATTCCGACCGCCAGGGCAAGCCCCAGGCGCCGATCGACCTCCGTTCCCGCACGCTTAAGGATCTCGAACACGATCTCCGCACAGCTTCGCCTCGACTCGTCACAGTAGAACAGCGCCCCGTCCCAATCCCCGCATGGAGCGTGATGATCGATGGCCACTATGTCTCGGCCATGAAGGTCGATGCCCACCTGCTCCATGGACGAGGAATCGACCGCGACGACCACGTCGAAGGCGTCCAGGTCTACAGAGCCCATCACATCGAACTCGAGATTGATGGCCATGACCTTGGCCAGACGGTCCAAGCCGCCCAGCGCGACCACCGTAGTATCAGGGAAGGCCCGATACAATGCATATGCCGAGCCCAGGGCGTCGGGGTCGGCGTTCCCGTGGAGGAGCACGACCTTCCTTCCTGAACTGAGCTTCTGAACGATGGTGGACAGCATCCAGAAGAGGTATGTGACATTGCTATTAGACCTTTCCTTGAGGCGAGATGATCGATGAACGGCGATAATAGAGAAAAACAAAAAAAAGGCC
>JAKIXL010000097.1:2698-5671 GCA_022709105.1 Thermoplasmatota archaeon
CGAATGCGCGAAGAGCTAGAAAAGCGATCACTCGCCGGGCGCTCTGCCCATCTGAGGGATCGGTGCCGCCGCGCCGGCCGATAGCGCCTTGTTCAGCTGGTCCTGGAGAACTTGGTAGCGGTCCTTAAGGGATTTCTCCTGCCGCTCAAGGGTCTTGATCCGGACCTCCATGGTCTCTTGGTCCTCCTCGATCTCCTTGAGCACGGACTCCTTGCTCTCCGCCTTGATCATCAGCGAACCTACGGACCTGTAGATAACAACGTCCTCTGGGGCCTTTCCCAGCTCCTCGGTGGTGCGCTGCATCTCCTTCAGCTGTGCGTCCATCTGGAACTTCTGGTTCAGCACTGCCTGCAATTGCTGCTGGAGCTGCTGGAACTGAGCGATCTGGTTCTGGACCTTGGGACTAAGTTCGTTCATATTATTCACCTACCATACTGCCGATCTCTTCTGAGATCCTTATCCACCTGAGATATGAATTTAGCGCTGCCCGAAGCGCGCCTAGGTCGGCGGCCTCGATATCGAGGACGATCTCCGTCTCCCCCAGGGCGATGCTGGCCCGGGTGCGGGGGATCTCCCTCCCGACCTCGGGGCGGAGGGCTTCCAATACCGCCTTGCCGTGCGGAGTGGCCAAGCGAAGGGTTGCCTGAGGCATCCTTCACCGGGCTTTGACGACCTTCTTAACGTTCGGACGTTCCTTGTAGAAGATCTTGGAACCGCACTTCTCGCACTGGATCCCCACGGTGTTGACGTTGGAGCGGACGGGCTCGTTGCAGTTCCCGCACTTGTACATGTTCACGCACCTTTAGCCTGGCTCTCGACCTTTGCGTTCTGGGCGGCCCTGAACTCTTCAGAGGTCACCTTCTTAGAGGTCGGGGAGTAAGCACCAGCGGCGAACTTGACGTTGCACTTGCTGCACTCCCAGATGCCGCTGCTCACGCGAGATACGCGGTTCCTAACGACCACGCCGTACCTCGTGCCGAACCTTCCCGAGCTGCCCACCTTCTCTGTTGACTTCGCCATGCTATCACCCTACGATGTTCCTGAGGTCCTTGCTCTTGCGCAGGGACATATCGATCACTTGCCTGACCTCGTCCAGCGTGAAGGCGCCGGCGAGTCCCTTCTGCATTGCCCTTAGGTCACCGTTCTCATCTATAGTGACGGTCAGGCGAGCGTCTGCGACCTTTTCTTCGTCCAGAGTCGGGTCAAACAATATAGAGTTTTCTATCTTTACGACCGTGGTCTGAATGGGCAGATGGTTGAGCGGCATGGGATAGTCCTCGCCCTTCTCGTTCTCCTTCGCCGGAACAATGGCGGTCCTCAGGGCGGCGATGGCGCCCAGGAAGCAGGCATCGAACAGGTTTCCGTCGTAATCGAGCACATAGATATCGAGGAAGTTGATCCATACCTCCTCGCCCTCCTTGATGCACAGCTTCTTTAGGTCGATCATCTCGCTCTCGCGTATTCCGCGGTCGATGACCCTGGCCAGTTCGATGGCGCCGGCATCTGGAGGTCCGGACTCGAAGGTGGGGGATGCCAGAGGTATCAGCTCGGTATTGGTGGTCAGCACCCCGCGGTCTGGGGTGTCCGCGAACGGGGAGCCTACCTCCATCTTAACTCCCACGAGGACGTCTGTATTGCCAAGTCGTACGCGGGCGGAGCCCTGCGCGCTCTCGATATAGTTGGTCTCGATGCTGATGGGGCGGTACTCATCGAGCGCCCTGCCGTCCACGCGCTTTCCGGTGGACAGCAGCTTATGGATGTGCCCCTTCTTTATCTCGGACATTACGGGTTCGGACATACTCAGGCCTCCGTTCCATCGCCATGGGTCTCATCGTCCGCCTCACCGTTGGTAGCTCCCTGCACGGCATAGCGCCGTCGGAGAGCGTCCTTCTGCACGTCGTAGACCATTTGACATGCTTTCTTCCCATATTCCAGTGCGCGATCGAACTCCTCCATGGTCATATGGCCATCCATCTGGAGCAACAGCACTTCGCCGGTCCGCGGTATCATGGCAATCGGCAGGTCAGCATTGCCGTAGTTGTCCTCCTCCTTGTTGAGGTCTAGTACGATCTGCCCATCTGCCTTGCCGATGGCGACAGCAGGGACGATGTCCTTCATAGGTATGCCGGCATCGGCCAGGGCCACGGAAGCAGCGGTCAGGCCCGCGCATCTGGTGCCCGCATTGGCTTGCAGCACCTCTATGTAGACGTCAATGGATGCACGAGGATAGTTCTCAGTGAATACAACGTACTCCAAGGCCTCCGATATTATCTTGGAGATCTCTATGGATCGTCGGTCGGGGCCCGGCCGCTTGCGGTCTGAGACCGAGAACGAGAGCATATTGTACTTGCACTGGACGATCGCTTTCGCAGGGTTCTGCATGTGGCGTGGATGGCATTCTCGAGGTCCGTACACCGCGGCCAACACCTTGTTCTTCCCCCACTCGACGTAGGCGGAGCCGTCCGCTCTCTTCAGGACCCCGGCCTCGATCCTCAGGGGTCTGAGCTCGTCCACTTTCCTTCCATCTATCCTTATGTCATTGTCATCTATCAGATCGATATTGGTTGTCATTCCGGACATAAGCTTCACCTCACTCCGAACTCGGGGCGGACTGATGCGACTCCGCCTCCAGGTACGCCTTCACCTTTTCAGTCAATCCGTAGGAATGGGCGTCCTGCTCGATCATCTGGATGGCCTTGATGGCATGCATTATGTTATCGACCTCGCCATCGAGCCATATTCTTCCGTTCTGTCCCACAAAGATGCGGCAGTTGGTGTACCCCTTTATCATCTGTATCATGGAACCGCTCTTGCCGATCACACGGGGGACCTTGCTGGAGGAGATCTCGATGATCTGCCCTCCCTGCAATTTTCTTAATCCCTGGTCCTTCATAGTGACCTGAACTCTCATGGTCTCGTCCACCATGAGCACCTTTGCCAGAATCACGTCGCCCACGTTCATGTATCTCGCGG
>JAKIXL010000098.1 GCA_022709105.1 Thermoplasmatota archaeon
GATGATCAGCACGTCCGTCCTCACCGGACGAGCGCCGAGGTTCCCGCAGCGGTCCCTGGTGCACAGGTCCCCGGTGTATAGCACCTGGCGGCCATTGACCTCGACCTGGAACATGCGGGACCCGGCCATGTGCCCGGCGTCGAACATCTCGATGCCGTCGGCCGGGGCGGCGGCCACCTGCTTCTTGCTCCGATCGTTCAGGCAGCGCAGGGTGGTCTCCGAGGCCACTACCTTGGAACCGGCGGCCACGCGCTTGGGCAGGTGGTCCTCGCTACCCAGGACCTCTACGCCATTCCCCAGGCGTATGGTCAGCGCTCTCCCCGGCATCCCGGTTTCGATGCTGGATAGAGTAGTTAAAGGTATCTACACGGCCTAAGCGGCCGGCGAAAGGTGCCTTCCGCGTAGAGGCCACTAGGGCTCAGAAAAAGATGTGCTTGGCCGGGGACGACGGTAACCCTGGCTCGGACCCGCTCATCCGACGGGGTCGCTCAATCGGCCCTTTGACAAGGCTTCCGGCGAACGCGGCGATCTAGCTCTGCAGCTTCATGGGGCTGCCGCAGCAGTCGAAGGAGCATCCATGCGAGCACCCGCAGGATTCCTCCGTCGACGGGGTCTGGGTGCCGCACTCGCTGCACTCCTTCATTACCTTCAGCTCCAATCCGCAGCTCTCGCAGATGTATACTTCGTTAATCTTCATCTCGTTGCAGCTCGGCATTTTCGATCCTCGGATGAACTACGTCGCCGGGGCCTAGATAAGTCTATCCCGACGCTACGCTAGCTACCCGAAGGAGCACAATTCTCACATCGATAAGATGACAGAGCAGGAGCTCGCGCCGAATTGTTTCGAGATCCTTTGCTACAAAGGGCGGATTGGTTAGAGTTCGACCACACGGTGTAGGGCGAACGGCTTAGGGACGAGAAACTGAGGTCGCTCTATCATGCTCGACCATATCTCATCACCCTTGTGGAGTTCAGAAGATCAGCAACGACTGCTTCGTTTCATACAAGGGAAGCAAGTATTCGGTGCCGTGGCAGTACGCCGGACGTGAGTGCTAGTCGCACGTGCGCTTCATAAATCTTCGTATGGTCGACGACGAGGTTGTCGCCGGGCATGAGGTCGTGCCTGGATCCCGGACCATCAGGGTGAAGGAGCATTTCGCCGGCCGATGGGCGTGAAGAGTGACTAGAGCCTTATGCCAATTAATATCTAAAGGTTGATAATAACATTGCTTGACCTATCGCCGGCATTAGTATAATTAAGGGCCTATGGGCAAGCCCTAAGCACTGTCTGCCAACAATCGGCCCATCCTTGTATATTCAATGCCCCTGCACGTTCCCAGCCCACCGGAAATGAAGGGCTACTTTCGGGCACCTCCCCCGGCCTCTGATTAATAACCATAAGGCTGAGAGGATAGTGAGAGAATGAGCATAGCGACCAGGGAAGCGGGCGAGCTGAAGGTCATGCCTCGACCGGAGGGCGACTTTCAGAGCATGGTCCGCACCTCGATCCCTACGCTGGACGCGTTCTTCGGCGGGCTGCGGCC
The DNA here is from genome assembly GCA_022709105.1 of Thermoplasmatota archaeon. Taxonomy (GTDB): domain Archaea; phylum Thermoplasmatota; class Thermoplasmata; order Methanomassiliicoccales; family Methanomassiliicoccaceae; genus UBA6. Next base: position 1,545 of record JAKIXL010000098.1, read on the forward strand.
GGGCTGCATGACCCTCATCGACTCCTCCGACCGCCTGGTGTTCGACCTCACCCACATATTGTGCGTGAACGGGGTCAGCACCCTGAGCCGGGATGCGGTGTGGGTGGACGGCGGGAACTGCGTGGACCCCTACGAACTGGGCAGGATATGCCGGCGCTTCGGGCTGGACCGGACGGAGATCTTGGACAGCATCAGCGTGGCCAGGGCGTTCACCGCCTACCAGCTCGTGTCGCTGATCGATGAGCGGCTGGAAAGCGAGGTCCAACGGACCGGCGCGGGAATGGTCATCGTGTCCTGCCTGCCAGACATGTTCCAGGACAAGGAGATGCGCTGGTCCGAGTCGTACCAGCTCATAAGGCGGTGCGTGGAGCGCCTTCAGGAAGTCTCCCGGAGGGAGGGAACGGCGACGCTGATCACCAACCACGGCCTGATGAAGATCCTGCAGCGCAAGAGCCTGAAGAACCTGCTGTACGGGGCGGCGGACGAGATCCTGCGCATCGAGAACGCCGCAGGCTGTTTGCGAATGACCTTGCCCAATAGCCAGGAATCGATGCTGTACCACGCGGTGCCGCACAACCAGACCACTCTGGAGGAGTTCGTGGGGCGATAACATGGGACGGACCGTGCCGACGTACCGGATGACACTGGAGTCGATCATACAGAGCTGGGCCGACTTCCGCCGGGCGCTGCCCCGGGAGGACCGGGAGGCGTTCGATCACATGGTCAATCGTGCGAGGATGCACGCCTCCGCATCGACCTACGCCGCGTTCTCCGACCCGGTGGAGGGCGCGCTGCTGTCCATACTGCTGGAGCAGGAGAAGGAGATACGGCGCTTGAAGGGACGGCCATGAACGGCTGGGTCCTGGACTGCTACGCCGACATGGCAGAGAACCGCATGGTCACCTGGGTGAGGACCAACCACGGCGTGGAGAGGGTGGTCGAGGACTTCGTGCCCCGCATATACGTGCAGGCTCCGAAGGACAGGTTGGAGAAGCTGAGGGGCGATCTCGCGCTCATCGGGGTGGACGATACCTCGGTGGTCCGCCGCCGCACCGGACTGGGCGAGCGCGAGCGCGAAGTGCTCTCGGTGGCGGTGCGCGACTACTCGGCGATACAGCCCCTGGCGGTGACCATCGACTCGTGGGGCGACTACCGCCGCAACCTGCTGTACGACGTCGACCTGCGCATGGACCAGCGGTACTTCCTGAGGAAGGGCATCTTCGGCATGGGCCTGGTGGAGCTTCCTGGCCTGAGGTCCCTGGACTCCAACCTGCGCATCGATTATCCCATACCGTCGCTGAGCTCGATCGAGCTTCGGGTACAGACGAAGGGCGTGGGCATACCTACCTTCGACGACCCCATCACCTCGGTGGAGGTGAACGACATTGTGCTGGACGGTCCAGAGGGCTCGATCTTGGAGCAGCTCCAGGATCTCGTGAGGGCGGAGGACCCGGACATCATATACACGGCCAAGGGCGACAGCTTCTACCTCCCGTACCTGAGGAAGCGGGCGGCCGAGAACGGCATGGAGCTGGAGCTCGGACGGGAGAGAGGAGAACGAACTTCGAGGGGAAAGAGCTTCTTCACCTACGGCCGCATCGTGTACAAGCCGCCTGGCCACAAGCTCCGAGGCCGGGTGCACATCGATCGCGAGTCGTCCTTCACCTTCCGGGAGAGCGGCCTCCACGGCCTCATCGAGCTCTCCCGGCTGTCCATGATCCCGCTGCAGGACGTCTCTCGACTATCGCCGGGCAGCGCCATCAGCGCGATGCAGGTGAACGAGGCAGTGCGCACCGGGCATGTCATACTGTGGAAGAAGAACCGGCCGGAGGACTTCAAGACCGCCGGAGCGTTGATAGTCTCGGACCGCGGGGGGTTCATCTACGAGCCCCGTGTGGGAGTGCATGACGGAGTGTGGGAGGTCGACTTCTTCTCCCTCTATCCGAGCATCATGGTGGCACACAACATCTCCCCGGAGACGGTCATGTGCTCCTGCTGTCCCCGCTCCTCGCACACGGTGCCGGAGCTCGGGTATCGCATCTGCGAGAAGCGAACGGGGCTCGTGCCCCGCGTGCTGGTGCCGATACTCAACCGCCGCCGGGCGTACAAGGAGCTGAAGAAGCAGGGCGGTCACAAGGGCGATATGTACGATCAGCGAGCCAAGGCGCTGAAGTGGGTCCTGGTGACATGCTTCGGTTACACTGGATACCGCAACGCCCGCTTCGGCCGCATCGAGTGCCACGAATCCATCACCGCCTTCGGGAGGGACATCCTGATGCGGTCGGCGGACATCGCCGAGCGGCGTGGCTTCGAGGTGCTGCACGGAATCGTGGACTCGTTGTGGCTGAAGGGTGACGGCAACATCCGCTCGTACTGTGAGGAGATCGGCCGGGAGATCGGCATCCCGCTCAACCTGGAAGGACGGTACGAGTGGATCGTCTTCCTGCCCAACATCTCCACGGGCGTCGGCGCGCTGAACCGCTACTACGGCAAGTTCGAGGGCGGCGAGCTGAAGGTCCGGGGCATCGCCGTCCGGCGGAAGGACACCCCCACACTGGTGGAGGACCTCCAGCATGACATGCTTAAGCATCTCTCCGCCGCGGGCGACGCGCCGGAGTTTGAGGAGCTCATCCCCTCGTCCCTCGAGGTCCTCGACCGCCACGCTGAGGAGGTGCGCTCCGGGACGGTGTCCAGGGACCGGCTGGTGATGAGGAAGAGCATATCCAGGAAGCTCGAGGAGTACGTGCAGTTCAACGACTCGGTGGCCGCGCTCCGCCAGCTCCGCGACCGGGGCTTCGAGCTGCAGCCCGGGCAGTCGGTGGAGTACCTCATAATGGACTCAAAGAGCAGGAGCTCGTGGCAGCGGGTCCGGGCCGCGCCATTCCTGGATGGCGACGAGAGGTACGATGCCGAGCGATATGTGGACCTCGCGCTTCGGGGCGCAGCGGAGCTGCTCTCCCCCTTCGGGTGGAACTATCAGCAGCTGCGGGACCGGGACGACCGCAGGAGATCAAAGCATCGACAGGAGCGCTGCCTTTAGTCCCAGGAAGTACAGCGCCGACGGGACCAGGAGACACCCGACCAGGTGCACCCTGCCCACGCCGAGGCGGGGCGGGAGGGTGCCAAGGAAGGTCGCGATGGCGAGGACCAGCAGCCCGGGCAGGCCGCAGAACGCGAACACCAGGGCGACGATCAGGACGAGGATCGCACGGTTGAGGAGGCGCAGGTCCGCGCCGGCGGCCTGGCGGGCGAACCTGGCGCCGAGCGCGATGGTCAGATGATAGGACACGACCGCGGACACGAGGACCGATACCAGGAGAAGAGGGAACCATGGAGAGGGGGGAGCGATGAGCTCCGCGCCGCTCCGCCCCAGGACGTCCTTCGCCGCTAGCATGGCGCCGGAGCGGCCCTTGAACGCCAGCGCTAGGGCCAGCAGGCCGAGCACGGTGGACGATGTGCCGACCGCCGACACCATGGTCAGGTAGCTCCTGGTAGCCCGCTCATCGCTGCCCCTCCGCCGGTCGAGGGCCGAGGCGATGATGACCCCGGTGGTCGACGAGATGCCGGGGAACCAGCCTACCAGCGCACCGGAGAGCGCCCCCCGGATGCCGGACCCCAGGTCGTTGTCGCCGCTGATCTCGCGGTCCTGCGGCGGTATCGAAGAGCTGTGGAGGGAGGCGATGATCGACGGCAGTCCGAACAGGCCGGTGAGCAGCGGGAAGAGTATGCTCTGGTCCATGCCCACGAAGAGGTCCGAGAGCGGCAATCGAGCCTCGGTGCAGATGATGCCCAGCGTGCCGGACAGCAGCAGCAGGATGATTGCCAGCGCTCTCTCCCGGCGCGCTGATCGCCGGACGGACCACCGGCCGCACACCGTAACCTGACCTTGAAGACGGCGCGCCCCCCTCAGCCTCCATCGGCCATGCTGGGTGCGAAGGTGCCGGGCCCCGAGCGCGCCTGTCTCCACCGTCCCGGAGAGCGCTGCCGGAGCGTGGTCCACCGGGACCGGCCGGACCAGGCTCACCATCGGCCCGATGGGGGAGGACGATGCGACGATTATGCTGGCCTCCAGCCGCCGCCCCCGCTCGGACAGCACCAAGGCCGCCAG
>JAKIXL010000099.1 GCA_022709105.1 Thermoplasmatota archaeon
CGGAGATGTCTCTGGTCACCTCGGAAGAGGCCGCTGCCTCTCTTTCTTCGCAGTCCTCCAAAGATCACTCTGCCCCGGTCCGTCCGTTGGTCCCCATCTCGCTCTTCGTCATCATCGATTCGGCGATCCAACCGGCGGTCAGTGCGATGATCGATGCTGGGAGGGCTATGACCATGGGGTCCACGACCTGCCAGGGCATCCCCAGGATGGCGTCATGGCCGGTCAGGAACCTGCTGATGCCCAAGATCGAGGATTCTTTGATGTGCACAAAGAAGGTCCAGAAGAACCAAGCTCCTCCCCCCAGGCCAAGAGATAGTTTGGCCCCTAGCGTGGACGGGCTCTTGCTGAATAGGCCATGCACGAAGGCGGGCAGGAAGGCGCATGCGCACAGGCCCATGAACATAGCGGTGGCCCGGGCGATGATGCTTTCCGGCATTATCAGGGATAGTGCGACGGAAACGATTATCATGGCGAACGTACCCGCCTTGTTGGCGCTGAGCGAGGGCTTCGAATGGTCATCGACCTTCCTGAGGCGCTTTACATTGGACCAGAGGTCGTACCCAGCGGTGGTGCCCATGGTATGGAATATCGCGCTCAAGGTAGACATGGCCGCAGCTAGGAGCACCAGCATGAAGATGACCACGAACAGGTCGGGCATCGCGGAGCTGATGAATAGAGGCATGATCTTGTCAAAGTTGCCATTGGCAGCGTCTATGGCGATCTTTCCAGTGGTGTCCATGAAGTATACGTTGGTCAGCGGCCCGACCGTGTACGCGACCCCGGTGGTCAGCAGAATGAACAGTCCGCCTACCGGTATCGCCCTGCTCAGCGCCCTGTTGTCCTTGGCGGTCATGAACCTGACCACCAACTGCGGCTGGGCCAATACGCCTATTCCGACACCCATGATTATGGTGGTGACCATCACCAGCCACAGCTCAGAGCCCAGCTCAGGGAAGGTCGTCCAGCCGGTCATCCCTTTGCTGGCATATGATGATGGCACCATTGGGGCCATGTCCGTCAGCCTGGTGAAGGCAGTGGTGGGGTCGCCGAGTAGCATGAATGTGAGCAGCAGGAGCACGGCCATGCCCACGATCATGATAATTCCCTGCATGGCATCTGTGTACATCACCGCCTTCAATCCGCCTAGTGTGACATAGATAGCGGTCACTGCAGCGAAAGCGACCAGGGCCAGATGGAAGTCGACGGACAAGGCCGTCTCCACGAAGCGCGAACCTCCTATGAGGACCGCGGAGGCGTACAATGGCATGGCGATCAGGACGATAACCGCAGCGGTATACTGCATGAACGGTGAGCGGAACCTCCTGCCCATCAGGTCGGGGAAAGTGACCACCTTCAACCGCATTCCCAGCTCCCTGGTCCTCTTTCCGAAGACCACGAACGCCAGAAGCACTCCAACTGATATGTTCAACATAGCCAGCCATATCAGTCCCATGCCGTATGCGGCGGCAGTCCCTCCGAAACCGACGATCGCTGACGTGGAAATGAAAGTGGCACCGTACGACAGACCGATGATCCAGGGGTGGATGTTGCGGCCAGCGAGCATAAAGTCCTCAGAGGCCTTGGTGCGCTTGAAACCCAAATATCCGAGGAAGAGTGTCGTCGCCACATATAGTATGGTGAACGCCCAGAACGTTGTGTTGTCCACCACCTCACTCCTCCCCCCTCGCTTCGTCCCTCTTCCACCATCCATACACAACGCAAGCGAGAGTGAATCCTATGGCCAAACCATAACCGAGCAATATCCATGGGTCATCGATGCCGAACATTTTTTGTTTCCTCCCACCGACGGAGATGCGGTCGATGTCCACGATCGTTCTCCTTGGGCCGCGAAGAATTGCCTTGCTAGTATTTTAAGAGTGTCGTGTGCTAGCTAGGCTCACGCTAGCAATTATCATATCAAGCGCGCCGAGCCCGCAGGGGCCTGGAGCGGAGGGGCGGACGACCTGCGGCCCCGATGGATTTCTCGGCTACGCTCCGGAGGACCGGACGCAACATTAATTTCCCGGCGCCGTCATCTGATGTTCATGGTTGACAAGCTTGATTATCTCTACGCCATGCTAGATGACCTGGACGACGACCTGGGCGCGATGCAGGAGGACCTGGAGATGGTCCTTGAGCTGCTGGAGGAGGGAGATGTCAGGAAGGCGCAGATCATCCTTGCCGAGATGAACCAGTTCCTCATAGACTTCCTGGAGCCGGAAGAGTGTGACGACGAGGAATGCGAATGCGTGGAGATCGAGGAGATGGAGGAGGACGAGGGACCTTCCTCTGAAGGTGAGAAGAAAAAGGATAAGAAGTAAAAAGGGGGCGTCCTGCCCACCTATATTTTGCAGACCCCGCCAGAGCACTTCAGCACTTTTTCCTCGATTATTGAAACAGCGCGGTCCACGTCCTCCGAGGTTATCCCTCGGTGTGTCACTAGACGAACGAGACCCGGCCCGAACTCTGAGAGCAGGAGGCCGTTGCTCCTCGCATCCTGGAGGAATCCCGCCACCGTCCTTCCGGTCGCGGAGATGTCCATTACAACGATGTTCGTCTGTACGGTGGACATGTCGATCTTGATGCCATCCAGTCCGCTCAAGGCATTGGCCATCCTCTTGGCGTTGTCATGGTCTTCCTTGAGCCGCGAGATCATGCTATCGAGGGCCACGATGCCGGGTGCGGCGATTATGCCGGCCTGCCGCATCCCCCCGCCGAGCATCTTGCGCTTCCTCCTGCAGGCGTCAATGAAAGCAGCGTCCCCGACCACCATCGAGCCGACCGGGCAGCTAAGGCCCTTCGACAGACAGAACTGGACCGAGTCCACATGCCGAGCGTAGGCCCTCACGTCGACGTCCAGGGCTATGCAGGCGTTGAATATCCTGGCGCCGTCGATGTGGACCTTCATGCCCAGATCGTGGGCGGTCTTAGCCACCTCCGCTACCTGGGCAGGGGTCCAGCAGGTCCCTCCGGCCCGATTATGGGTGTTCTCTATCTCCACCAGCCGAGAGATGGGGAAGTGGAGGTCGTCCCCCCTGGCGGCCTCACGGACCTGTTCCCCGGTGAAGATGCCGCGGTCACCTCTGATGAGACGGGGTATGATCCCGGCGATCGCGGACATATTGCCGGCCTCATAGTAATACATGTGGGACTCTGACTCTAGGATTATCTCGTCTCCTGGCCGGCAGTGGGCCATCAGAGCTACGAGATTTCCCTGAGTGCCGCTGGTAACAAGCAGCGAGCCTTCCTTGCCGAAGAGCCTGGCCGCCTTCTCTTGCAACGCATTGACCGTCGGGTCCCGGCAGTTCACATCGTCCCCCAGATCCGCTCTGGCAATGGCATCCATCATCTCCTTGGTGGGAAGGGTGACGGTATCGCTCTCCAAATTGATGATGTTCAAATTGTGACCCCTTGACGCCGTTCGGCGTCGGGAGGCCAGAGTCCCGGACCGCTAATAAGTGTTTTGTTTAGAACCGAGGTCTTCTCCTCACGTTCATCGATCGAACCATTGGTCAACCGAGAAATAATTGGCGGCGCATTAGGCCTTCTGTCCAATGAAGAGAACTCTCCTAAAAATCTTAGCGTGCCCCGCCTGCAAGCACCACCCTCTTGAACTGGAAGCGGTAGTCGAGGACAGCGCAGAGGTGATCGAGGGATCGCTCTTGTGCGGCCGGTGCGGCAATGTATACCGGATCGTGGATTCGATACCTGAGATGATCCCTCCGGACCACTGACAGGGGCGTTCCCGCAGCTCACAGCTTGGCGAGCGCTTCCTTAATGCGCCCCATCCCCTCGACTATGTCCTTCCTGGAGCAGGCGTAGGATATGCGGAAGTGCCCTTCGCCCGCCGGGCCGAACGCTGAGCCTGGGGTTACGGCCACGTGAGCCTTCTCCAACAAATACGCGGCCATGTCCTCGGAGCTCATGTTCTGGCTGTAGGCGGGGAACAGATAGAACGCGCCGGCCGGCTCGGGGCAATGCAGAGAGGGGATCTCCCTTATGAGCGACATTATCAGACTTCGGCGAGCCTTGAACTCAGCGACCATATCCCTCAATGAGTCCTGGGGGCCGTTCAACGCCTCTACTCCGGCCTTTTGCACGAAGGACGTCACGTTGGTAAGGGAGTGGGTCTGCAGCACGTTAAGGGCCTTGATATATGTGACCGGAGCTATTGCCCAACCAAGTCTCCAGCCCGTCATGGCATATGATTTGGATACTCCGTTAACGGTGATCGTCCTGTCGAACATGCCTTCCATGGCAGCTATGGAATGATGCTCGCCTTCGAACAGCACCTTCTCGTAAACCTCATCGCTCATCACCAGGAGGTCGTGGTCCTTGGCCAGGTCCGCAATGCCCGCGATATCGTCCCTCGAAAGGACCGCCCCGGTCGGGTTTGAAGGGGAGTTCATCAGCACCATCTTGGTCCTGGGACCTATCTGCTCAGCGACCTTTTCCGGGGTCATGCGATATGCGGTATCAGCGTCCAATTTGGCGAACCTGGGCACTCCGCCGGCCAAACGGATGCACGCCTCGTAGGTGCCCCAAGTTATGTCCGGGAGAATGACCTCATCTCCTTCATCGATGAAGGCTAGCATGGTGAGGAATATCGCTTGTTTGGTAGGGGTGATGAGCACGTTGGCGTCGGCACAAGGTATCCCATTGTCCCTCCGGGCCTTATCGGCCACCGCCTTCCTCAGCTCAGGAATGCCTGCAGATGGAGTGTAATGGGAGAAATGCGCTTCGATGGACCTGATGCATGCTTGATTGATATTTTCTGGCGTAGGGAAGTCCGGTTCGCCCATGGAGAAGGAGATCACGTCCACTCCCTCTTGCTTGAGTTTGCTAACGATGTTAGCGATCTTCACCGTCCCCGATTCCGGTACATTGCCGAGCCGCCTCGCAAGCATCAGGTCAAGGATAAGAGGCCCCTGATTTAAAGGTAGTGAAGAGGCTGACCAGACGCGCGACGCGGCTGCGTCTTCCGCATCACCTCTGGTCCCTGTCGTAGCGACCAGGGCGGTCCTCAGCAATTTTGAAATACAGGGCAGGGATAACCAGCATTGGTGAGAAAAATGCCTTTCGAATTGGACATGTCCAAGCTCCGGTACGGTACCGACCTCATCAAGAGAGGTTTCGCCAGGATGCAGCAGGGAGGGGTCGTTATGGATGTCACCAATGCCGACCAGGCCCAGATTGCCGAGGAGGCCGGGGCGGTCGCGGTAATGGCCTTGGAGAGGGTTCCTGCGGACATCAGGGCCCAGGGCGGGGTTGCGAGAATGTCCGACCCGTCCATAATAGAGAAGATCATCGATACGGTGACCATACCGGTGATGGCCAAGTGCCGGATCGGCCACTTCGTAGAGGCCCGGGTGCTCGAGTCCCTGGGGGTGGACATGATCGATGAGTCCGAGGTGCTTACGCCGGCAGACCCGTTCTATCATGTGGAGAAAAGCGGGTTCACTGTCCCCTTCGTTTGCGGGGCCCGGGACCTCGGAGAGGCGCTCAGACGTATCGATGAGGGGGCCGCCATGATCAGGACCAAGGGGGAGGCGGGAACCGGGAACGTCATAGAGGCGGTACGCCACCAAAGGGTCATTATGGGCAAGGTCCGCGAGCTAAAGGGCAAGAACGATGACGAGCTTAGG
>JAKIXL010000009.1:0-271 GCA_022709105.1 Thermoplasmatota archaeon
CTTCCCCCCGTCGCTCACGTACGCGTATCGCCAGGTGTAATCATGCCATATCATCACCGCGCTGTTGCTGGCATAGATCTCCTGCCGTGCTGCCAGATCGTCCCTGGTGGCCGGAGCGAACGCGGGCTGCCAGTCATTGGTCTCCTCCAGGAAAGCGTAGGGGGAGGACCGCTGCAGCACCAGTCCCGGGTAGTCAGGATGGCGGTACATCACGCCGCCGAGGTTAAGGTCCTGGGCCTGCGAATGGCTATGGGTCTCATCGTTGACCCAG
>JAKIXL010000009.1:281-21834 GCA_022709105.1 Thermoplasmatota archaeon
CGTGACGCGGCCCTGCTGCCAGATGTCCTGCTGCACATCGCCGTGGTCCACCCATGACCTCAGCGGTCCGTACATGGACTCGAACTGTTCGATCATCGGAATAAGGGCCGCCCGGTCGGATGAATGGCTGGTCACCGCGTGCAGCCCTATCTCCCACCCCGAGCTTTGAAGGGCGTAGAGGGCCTGCGCGTATTCCGGGTCGGTGTTCACGCTGTACTCCGAGTCACGGCTGGCGGTGTTCATCCACGCCAGGAACTCTCCGCGGACCCCGTACCTCTCCTTCAATTGCTTCATTATGGCCAGCTGCGCGGGGTTGGCCTGGTCGGCATGTATCTGCAGAGCCAAGGAGAAATCGTGGCCCCATGGAGTGATGGTCTTGTGGAGCCGGTCTCGATAGGTCACGCTGCCGCCGTTCCCGATGTCCATCCTTTTAATGACCACAGCGGCCGGCGAGGACCACCTCTCCCTGTTGGCCTCCAAGGTCGCTCCGGCGAAGACGAGGCGGTCCTCCGCCCTCCCTGTCCGGAAGGAATGTTGGAAACCGTCAACCCCTACGTTCAAGTTTCCTCCGCTCACCTCCACGGCGATGTCCACCGTGCCCCTGGCGCGTACGTCGTACATGAACGAGAAGCTCTCGTACTCGATCGTCCCCTCTCCAAGCCAGATATGTGGGGCGACGGTGATCTTGTTCGGAGTGAGCATGATGGCCGCGGAGTAGTACCACGACGAGGTCTTGGCGGATGAGAACTTGATGCTCAGACCTAGGAAGTGGGAGGCGTCAAGCGAGCTGAGGTCCAGCTTCATTCTCGTCGAGTTCGCCGTCATCGAGCTCTTCATCAGATATAGGCTGGAGGCATTGTTGTCAAGGGTCACCTTCAGCCCATCCTCTCCGATGCTGTAGCTCGTCCTCCCCCCGGTCGCCCTGATGCCAACCCCAAGCGGGAGGCCTCTGAACTCCTCCGAGATCACAGGGTCGCCGATGACATAGCCAGGTTCAGGGAAACGGTCCACGGTCCTCTTCGTCTCGTTTCCCTGCACGAGGATGCCTGCAGCTAGGACTGTCACGGCGCAGATGCACGCGGCCGCTACGAAGAAGTACCTCTGGGTGACCTTGTTGGCCATATTATCGGGTCCAGCCAAGTATCTAGCATGCTCGATAATTAACTTTCTTTGACAGAGTTCACGTTGGACACGACCGCTCGCGGCCACGAGCGCCGACCGGACCGAGCGTCCCGCCCCCCTTCGCAGCTCCTTGGCGCCGCATGCGCGAGGACAACCCGACATGAGGCCGGTGTCCCTCTTGTGGCCGGGGAACAAAGCGCTTCGAGATCGCATGGCGCTCCTCAGGAGGCAGCTGACGGCATCGCCGTGGTGGACCACGAGATCGTCAACGGACCAATGAGCTGGTCAATATCATTTTTTTACATGGAACGCTTAAGGCCCTACTTACGAGGGAACGGACAGGGCAAGGCCGTTCAGGGCCATCATGCGTTGGAGGACGATGCCGATGAGCACGAGCGCTGGCCTGCGCGGGACCCTCTCCGCGGTCTTCGACCGTGCCGCCACTCTTGCCTATCAGGGCCTGGCCAAGATAGGCCTCCGGCTCACCTTCTATTACCTCTACTCCCTGGGACCAGAGCATCCCTCCGTTCAGAACAGGTCTCGAAGGCGGGAAGTCATCTGCCTTCCCGACCCCTCGCCGACATCCGACGAGGCCGCCATCACAGCCTATGTCGGAGGAGAGAGGGCGGGAAGGGTCGCCCTTACCGCCATGCCCTCCTACATACCCCGGATCAAGGCCACCTGGGACGCGGAGGGGGCGCTGATATACGACCTGATGGTCTTGAAGGAAGGAAGGCGCCAGGGCATAGGCAGGTCCCTATTAACGGCCGCGATCGAGGCCAACGCAGGCACCAAGCTCTACGCCATGGTCTTCGTGACCAACATGCCGTCCAGAAGGCTGTTCGAGAGCTGCGGCTTTCGGATCGAGGGGCGTTTGTTCTATGTCGAGGTGTTCGGTAAGGCCATCAGGAACGCGGGCTCATTGAGATATCTCAAGGTCGGGCAGTAGGGCGACCATATGATGGGGCGCTCCGGCTCTCCGCGAACGGACCGCCGCGCCCCCCCCCCTCGGGCCTTTGGCCCCGGGGGGATCGGACGATCACCGAGCCCCTCGTCCGATCAGCGCCGCTGCCCGCCCGATCCGAGAGGAGATAAATCATGATGGCGTTCAGGGACGAACGCGGACATGGCATCCCAACCTCACCGCCGCCCTATCCCCGCCCGGGAGTGAAGGCCCGACCGAACCTTATCTACGACGGAGTAGCGACCTACTCATCCCTTGCGGACATCCCACCGGCGGTCCAGTAGGATCTGGGCCCTAAGCGGATCGGACATTCCCCCGGAGTTGAAGTCCGACGGCATGGAAACGTTGATGGCCCTCTCCACCCGGTGCCCGGCAAGCATGTCGAACCCGCCCTGCTTGTGGGCCCCGATGGTTATGGTGTAGTTGCCGGCCACGAGCAGCCTACGCGGAAAGGTCAGCCTGGCCTCGAAGGTGCCAGGTCCCAGACTGTCGTTGCTGGCATCCCAGTCGGTGAAATATGAGCGGATGAGCTCGTCGCCAAGGGAGTTGTTGATGAAGACCCCCATGCGCAACTTCTCCGCCCTCTCCGGCAGGGAGAACCGCACCACGATGTCGAACTCCTCGGAACCGTCAATGAGGATGGCGTCCCTGCCGGACTGAAGTATGTCCATCGACAGGACCTCGATGCCCATGGCCTGGATGGGGAACACCCCGTCCTGGACCTCAAGGGAGCGGGAGTACTCGGCTATGACCTCGTCCACCGGGCCCTTGCCGGCCATCTTGCCCGCTCTCAAAAGCAAAGCGTTCTGGCACAGGTTCTTCACCGCGTGCATGTTGTGCGACACGAAGATGACGGTGCGGCCTTCCTCCGAGACCTCCTTCATCTTTCCGAGGCATTTTGTCTGGAACTGCTGGTCTCCGACGGCCAGCACCTCGTCCGCGATCAGCACGTCTGGCTCCAGGTGCGCGGCCACGGCAAAGGCCAGGCGAAGGTACATCCCCGACGAGAACCTTTTGATCGGAGTGTCCAGGAACTTCTCCACCTCGGCGAACCTGACGATGTTGTCGAACCTGGCCTCGATCTGCTTCTTGGTCATCCCCAGGATGGCGCCGTTGAGGAATATGTTCTCTCTGCCGGTGAGGTCGGGGTGAAATCCGGTCCCGACCTCCAACAGGCTGCCGACCGAGCCCCGCAGCACGACCTCGCCCTCTGTGGGGTACGTGATCTGGGAGAGTATCTTCAGCAGCGTGCTCTTCCCCGCGCCGTTCCGTCCTATGATGCCGACGCTCTCTCCCTTCTGGACATCGCAGCTGATGTCCTTCAGGGCCCAGAAGCATTCCTTAGGCTGCCGGACGCTCCTGAGGCTCCGGAGGGGATGGCGCACTGCCGTGGCGATGCTGTCGCCGAGCCTTCCCCCTCCCGAGTGGTAGTAGCCCCTGCTGGAGCTGATGATGTATTGCTTGGAAACGTTGCGGATCTCGATCATCGGGTCCATAGGAGCACCTCTCCGGTCGCCTTGTTACCCCAGGCCATTCGCCCACTGATTGACCTTCTACTATTAAGTGGATGTGCCAGCGAGGCCGCCGCCCCGGAACCCGCATGACGCCATGCGCGATGCCCCGCTCGGTCGGAGGATTGGATTCATTGCGGTCGATATAAATATCCGCGCCGTGCTAGATCGCTCACATGCGGACGGTGCTCTTGACCACCACCAGCGAGATGAGCGATCATCGCCACGAATGGGAGGAGCTCAGGCGGGAGTGCCGCGGGACGGTGTACTCGTCGTTCGATATGGTCCGGGCCTGGTTCGAATGCTACCGAGAGGACGCCTCGCCAAGGGTCATCATGGCCGAGGACCGCGGAGAACTCGTGGGGCTGGCCCCCCTGTCCTATCACCATTACGTGTCGATGGGGCTGCCGATCAGGGTCCTGGCCCTGCCCGGAGAGGTCCGCCATAAGCTGTGGATGGCGACCGTATCGTTCATGTTCAGGCCCGGGAGGGACGATGCTCTCGAAACCATGGTGGCGAGGGCCAGGAAGGTGGGGTGGAACACCTTCACCGCCTGCCACATGATCGACAACGCTGAGACCAGGCGTTTCATTGGCGCGATGCGCTCGCGGTGGAAGGTTGTCGATCACCGGATGGACAAGAGCGTCACGCTCACCTTCCCGGAGAAGGGGGACATAGCCACAATGTTCGAGCGGAAGGCCAGGGAGAACCTCAGGAACCGCGCCAAGAAGCTGGAGCGGGAGAAGGGCGACGTGTCGTTCAGGACACTGCCTCCGGGCGAGGTCGAGGCGGCTGTCGAGGAGTACGCACGGCAGCACGAGGAGCGGTACTCGAAGAAAGGCGGGAGCATCTTCAGGTCACCCGATAACATCCAGTTCCTGAAAGCCGTGATGAGGGCGGCAATGGACCAGGGCTATGGCTTTGCCCATGAGCTGAGGATCGATGGGCAGGTGGCGGCCCAGAGCTTCGGGTTCATCGACGGCGACGTCGTCCGCCCGTACCGCTTCGGGATGAACGACGCCTTCACCGCCTACTCTCCGGGATGGCAGCTGCATCATCGCTCATTCTCTTATTTTCGGGACCGCGGCATGAGACAATGCTCCCTGGGGGCCGGCGACGAGGCCTACAAGTACCGGATGGGGGGCGTGGAATCTCAGCTGCTGGGGATCATGGTAAGGAGGGGAGCGATCGGCCTCGTGGACAGGATGGCCCGCCGGTTGGAGGCCGGAAGGTGAGAGGACGCGGAAAGACCCCGGAAGATGTTGACAGCTCGCTCAAGCATATCGGGGCACATCGTGAGCGATTGCCGGGGAGGGTCGGAGAGAGGGAACTCGTCACCGGATGTCCTTTATGAACAAAATCCCTAATGGCAAATAAATTATATTCGTCCCTGACATATCTTGGTGGTCTTTGGTTGAGGTCGACTTTATTAACTTCGGTCGAGGAGGTCTCCGAGCAAGAAGAGCGTTGGGAGGCCCTCAGGATGGAGTGCGGCGGGACGATCTACTCCTCGAACTTCATGAACCGGGTGTGGTACGAGACGTTCTCCGCATCCTCAACGCCCTGCGCGATAATGGTGGAGGAGAAGGGCGACCTGCTGGGCATCGCACCATTGACCAGATATAAGTACAGGGTCGCGAAGCTACCCATCAAGGTCCTGTCCCTGGCCGGGGACATGCGCAACCGTTTGCGGCTGACGACCAACTCCATCCTCTATCGTCCGGACCGGCCCGATGCCCTCGAGGCCATCATCGACCAGATGAAGAGACTGAACTGGAGCGTCCTTTGGACCATCAATATGGAGTCCTCGACGGAGGCCGCCCGCTATATGGATCTGGTGCGCACCACCTGGCGCGAGGTCGAGTACGGCGCGAAGAAGAACCTTGAGGTCCCCCTGCCTCCCTCGGGCCCTCTGGCCGACAGTTACACCAAGGACGGGAGGCGCAATTTCAGGAAGCTCATGAACAGGCTCGAACGGGAAAGCATGAACGTGTCTCTGGTAAAGCTCGGCATGGACGATCTGGACCGGGCCGTGGACACCTACGCGAGGCAGCACATCGAGCGATGGGAAAATAAAGGGGGCAGCTATTTCCGGAACCCCGAGAACGTCGAGTTCCTGAGATCGGCGTCCAAGGAGGCGCATGCCCGGGGCAAGGGGTTCGCCTACGAGATCACCCTGAACGGCGAGGTGGCCGCCCAGATCTTCGGTCTCATCGAAGGGACCACCGCATACGGGGAGCGCATCGGGATGGACAACAGGTTCATGAGATACTCCCCTGGCTGGCTTATAAGCAATAGTGCCCATACCGATCTGAGGGACAGGGGGGCCGAGGTCTGCGTCATGGGCCTGGGCGGAGAGCGTTACAAATATGAGATGGGGGCGAAGGAGAGGGACCTGGTGGGCATCGGGGCCACCCGCGGCATCATGTCCCTCATGTCCCGGGTGGCGCTGAGCCCTAGGATGAAAGGCATCGAGTCCCGGCTGGGCATAATGTCCGGGACGGCGTACACGGGGACCAACCGGTCCGCGGAGGCGGCGTCCGATCAGAGCGATTGATCGTGTTCAAAGATGCCCGGAGCCTGTTCCATGTCCATGACCGCCTCTGTAATAGATACGCATGATGGCCTTGATGGACTGGAAGATCGGTGGGAGCGATTGAGGAAGGAGTGCGGGGCCGGGATATACTCGTCCTATTTCCTAACCCGCTCCTGGCTGGAGAACTACCGCGCCGTGTCCAGTCCCCGCATCGTGCTGGTCGAGGAACACGGGGAGCTCGTCGGCCTGGCCCCTCTGGCCGTCCATACGCACAGGTCGGGCCGGCTATCGGTCAACGTACTGGCCCTCGCGGGCAGGGTGGCCGGACGTCTGTTCATATCCCCAAGCACCATCCTGCTCCGGCCGGGCCGGGACGATGCCCTCGAACCCATGCTGAAGGCGATGAGGGGGATGGATTGGAGCTTCCTTTCGGCCATATACATGGAGGACATCCACCCCGCCTCAAGGTTCATAGAGGTCGCGGGCCGGACCTGGCGGCCCGAGCCGCATCCCGAGAACAGCCTGGTCATCCTCTCCCTTCCGGAAGGGGACATATCCGCCATGTACGAGGCTGGAGCAAGGAGGAGCTTTGAGAAGCGGTCAAGGGCGCTGGAACGCGGCGGCCATAAGGTCTCGCTGAGGAAGGTGGCCTCAGAGGACCTGGACCGGGCCGTGGAAACCTACGCGAGGCAGCACATCGAGCGATGGGAAAATAAAGGGGGCAGCTATTTCCGGAACCCTGAGAACGTCTTGTTCCTTAGATCGGCCCTCAAGGAAGCGGCCCTTCGGAACAAAAGCTTCGCCCACGAGATCCTGATCGACGGGGAGGTGGCGGCCCAGAACTTCGGCTTTGTAGAGGGAGATCGCGCCTACTCGTACCGTCTGGGCATGAACGACGCCTTCGCCCGGTACTCGCCGGGGTGGATGGTAAAGCATTTCGGAATGACCGATCTTCGCGACAACGGAGTGATCAAGTGCGATTTCGGCGTCGGGGAAGAGAAGTTCAAGACGATGATGGGCGGGACAACCATCCCGCTCATAGGATTTAGGGCAAGCCGGGGGCTCATGTCCCTGCTGTCGCGAGCGCAGAGCATAAAGGAACGCTTTGAAAGGCGGGAGCATTCAAGCTCACGAGCGGATGTTGGACCTAACGCATAACTATGAAAAATTTAATATATTTCGAGATGAAAATAAGAACTAGATGGAATAGGTGTGAGAAATGATCGCGTCCCTGTTGACCACCACCGACGAGCTTGCCGAGCTGGAGGTCTGCTGGGAGGGCCTAAGGCAGGATTGCGGAGGAACGATCTATGCCTCTAACGGGCTGATAAGGACATGGTTCGAGGCATACTCTCATTTTGCGTCCCCCAGGGTGATCATCATCGAGGAAGGGGGTGAACTGCTCGCGGCGGTCCCCCTGGCATCCTATACATATCGGGTTGCGAAGCTTCCCATGAAGGTGCTCGCCCTGGCCGGAGAGGTCAAGGACCGGTTGAGGCTGTCCACGATATCGCCCCTTTTCCGGGACCATAGAGGAAATGACCTGATGCATAGGACGATGAAGGAACTAGGCAGGATGAAGTGGAACCTGCTGACCGCGGTTAATCTGGAGGACAACGGGGCCAACCGCATGTTCATAGACGCGGTAAGGGCGAACTGGCAGACCGAGGAGTTCCCGCCCGCCAGGAAGATGACCCTGGACCTTCCTGCCGAGGGCAGCCTGATGAGCTCTCTGGACAAGAAGACCCGGAAGAACCTCGAGTACCGGCGCCGGTTGTTGGAGCGGGAGGGCCACACGATGGAGTTCCGCAAGGTCTGCGCAGAGGACATCGATCCCGCCGTCGACATCTATGCGAAGCACCACATCGAACGGTGGGAAAAGAAAGGGGGCAGCTATTTCCGGAACCCCGAGAACGTAGAGTTCTTGAAGCGCTACGCGGGGCTGACCTGCCGCTCGGGCCAGGGGCACTTCTATGAGCTGCGGATCGACGGACAGGTCGCGGCCCAGGACCTCTATCTCCTAGACGGCAATGTTGTCTACGGGGACAAGACGGGAATGAACAACGATTTCCTGCGCTATTCTCCAGGGTGGTTCATTCAGATCCATGCTCTTGACGAGCTGAGGGACATGGGCGCAGAGAGATATGTGATGGGCATCGGCGGAGAGAGGTACAAATCGGAGATGGGAGCGGTGGAATCCCCCCTGTTGGGCATCCGGGCGACGCGGGGACGGGCCTCCATGCTCGGCCGGCTATCGCGCACATCCGCGTTCAAGTACTTGGACGAGCGGCTGGACCTGACCAAGAGAACGATCGACGTCCAGGGAGAGAGCCCGGAGGCCTGAGCGCTTTTGCCAGCGCGTTAACGGGCCTCAGATAATTTTATATCCGATAACTCATATTTTCTAATCCCCATAGTCAGTTTCAGCATGAAGGTGCAAACAGTTGAGAACTTCGCTGGTTGAAGATCCGAAGGAGCTTGCCGACCACGAGGAGCGTTGGGAGGCCCTGAGGCATGAGGCCGGGGGGACCATCTTCTCCTCCAACCTGATGGTCCGGACCTGGCTGAGCTCCTACCGCGGTTCGGTCGGCTCCCGCGTCATCCTCATCGAGGACAAGGGGGAACTGGTGGCCGCGGCCCCTTTGGCCATCCATGTCCACAGGATCGGCATGGTCCCCATAAAAGTGCTCTCGCTCGCAGGCGGGGTCACCGGCAAGCTGTACCTGGGGACGAACTCGGTACTATGCCGCCCCGGAAGGGATGACGCCCTCGACCTCATGATGAGCGAGATAAAAAGGATGGACTGGTCCCTGCTGAGCTCGTTGAACATGCTCGATTCATGGTCATCCCGCGCCTACAGGCAGATGGTTGCCGACAGATGGCATGAGGTGAGCGCTCCCCCCATGAAGATGTACACGGTCACCATACCTGACAAGGGCGAGATCGTGGACCTGTTCAGCAAGAACTCCAGGAGGAACATCAAGAAGGACCTTAAGCACCTTAAGGACCGTGGGAGCAAGGTCACCTTCAACAACATACCGCTGGAGGACATCCCCCGGGCCGTGGACATCTATGCCATGGAGCACATCGAGCGTTGGGGGCCGAAAGGGGGCAGCTACTTCCGCGACCCTGAGAACGTGAAGTTCCTCTCGACCATCGTCCAGGAGGCATTGTCCCGCGGCTGCGGCTTCGCCCGGGAGATACTTATCGACGGAGAGGTGGCGGCCCAGAACTTTGGCTTCATGGAGGGGGGCACCGAGTACTCGTACCGCGTGGGCATGAACAACGCCTTCACCGAACACTCTCCCGGCTGGCTCATCAAGCTCTACGGCCTGGAGGCCGCCAGGTCATCGGGGATCAGGCAGCATGTGCTCGGAGTGGGGAACGAGGAGCACAAGTCGCATATGGGAGGGGAGGAGACAACGCTGTTGGGGATAAGGGCCAGCCGCGGTCTCCTCTCGCCGATGATGGTACTGTCCTCGGCGGCGGGGGCGATCAGGAAACGGTTCGGCCCCGCGAAATGAACCCCTCATGCTAACTTCTGAGGTGGAAGATCAGATTGGAGAGCGTATCTTTCGCCAACAGCTTGCTCACCGCCGGCATTACATCATCGGGTGCGAAGTAGGAGAAGCTCTCTGCTTCGAAGTACTGGGATATCGCCTCCCTCAGGCCGCCGCTCCTGCCCTGCCCGATCACGGACATGACATCGGAAAGGGCGTTCACCCAAAGGACATCGTCCCGGTAGTCCGCAGCGTCAGGGACCTCCTGGCCGGTCAGGTCAAGGTACTGGATGAGCGGAAAGTTAACGCCCGCGCAGGTGGCCTGGACGGTCTGGAACCAGAACCTGAAGTTGATGTCCAGCATCTTGTAGCGGCCGTCGCGGTCATCGAGCTTGAACTCAACATCGGCTATGCCCCGATGGCCCATCCCGGTAAGGAGCCGGTGCCCCAGTTCCGCGACCTCCTGATTGTGAACGCTCTTCAGCATGGTGCCCATTCCGAAGTCGACCGGGAACTGCCTGATCTTCTGAGCGGTGAAGGTGCCCCTCGCCCTCCCGCTCCGGTCGATGTAGATGCTTACCTCGAAGTGGTTGGTATTTGGCCCGATGACGATCTCCTGCACCATGGCCTCCAGGCCGGTGGGGAGGATCCTATCGAACAGCGAGACCAGTTCTCCCGGGCCGTCGGCGCTGAACCCTTTGTTCGGGAAATGCATCCGCCACAGGTGCCCGGAGTACGGCTTTATGAAGACGGGGTATTGCAGATCGCCCTTCAATGCCTCGATGTCCTGCATATCGCGGGGATAGAACGTCTTGGCGATCGGCACGTCGAGGCGCTCGGCCTGGTCCTGCTGGAACCTCTTGTTGGTCAGCCCCTTGGACACCTCTTCGTCGGGGAGGATGAGCTCGAACCTCTTCTCCAATCGATAACGGTATCGGGAAGCGAACTGCACCCAGTGATCGGAGGCCGGGAACAGGACGCCCTTGGGGCCGCCGTCGGCCGCCTCCAGCAAGGCCTCCAGCGCCCTCTCCGGCTCCTTGGTAGGCGCGGCTATCCGCATCCCCCGGCCGTAACGCGAGGACAGCCCGGGGGAGGAGGCGTGGTCGAAGATCCTCATCGGCACCCCTTCACGACCCAAGCTCCTGATGACCCCTAGGCCGCTGACGTCCCCGTCCAGCACATAGGCCTTGGCCTCCTTGTTGAACGATCCGGCGGTCATCGGGACCTCCCCATGGAGCGATTCATGCGACGCTCGATTGTATGAGACCGTACAAATATATATCTCAGCTGTTATGCTCTTGGATAAGACGGGCGATGGCCTCGGCCGATAGCCTTGACTCCACGTTCTTCCACTTCTTCCGATCGGGCATGCTCTCCAGCAACTTGATCGTTATGTCCGAGCCCTCGCCGAGAAGCTCGGCGAAGGAGCGCCGGATGCGGTCCGCCTCGGCGTCCTCCAACCCCGCGGAGCTGTAGACCTCTATGGTGAACTTGAGTGCGTCCTCCTGCACCAGCATAAGGAACTCTGGGGGGACGGCGAGGAAGGGGATGACCTCCTTCTCGTAGAAGTTGTCCACCCCCACGCCGGATACGGCCCGGCCACCGGCAGTGATGATCATGTCGTTCACACGCCCCTCTATCGCCCTGAAGGTCACATGCTCCCTTCCGCACGGGCATTCCCCGCCCAGCGTCACATGGTCCCCGATATCGTAGTTGATGAACGGCATGGAGCGGTTGCAAAGACTGGTGCCGATCAGGCGTTCCATCCCCCAGTCGTCCTCCAGCAGGCCGATCGCCCCCGTCTCCATGTTCTGATGGTATCGGCCTTCGGAGCACTCCCCAGCGGAAATAACGTACTCCGACTGGCTGTACCAGTCCCGCACCGGGCAGCCCATGGCGCTCTCGATGGCCTCCCGCATGGACCCAGGGAGCTGCTCGGAACTGGTATGGACGAAACGCGGGGACGCCTCCATCCTCGCTCCGGCCGCTTCCATCCCCCGGCTGAGGACGTACAGGGAGTGAGGATACCCTCTGACGATCTCGGGACGAAAGCGGTTCAGCCTGCCAATGATCTTCCTTATGTTGTCCCGGCCCAAGGCGTAGGTGTTGAAGGTCAGCTCCCCGACCCGGCCGTCCCATCTCCACAGCGCGCCCCTTTCCCTCTCGGAAACGAAATCTCCGCGGAACGAGGCTATACGCGCATCCAGGCCGGAGGCGCCGCAGCCCAAATAGTGCCTCCAGACCGCCGCCAGCTCCACCTCCCTGGTCTGCTGGTCAAGGAGAAAGCTCAGCGGCCGCCCCGTGGAGCCTGTGGTGCTGGCCTTCCCCGGACGGTAGGAGGCCTGATCGGATGCGATCATCCTTTCCCCCTCCTTCCTTATGATGTCCTTGGTAAGGACCGGCAGCCGCCGCAGCGCGCCAAGGTCCTTGACCTCTTGGGAGCGGAGCCCGACCGCCTTGAACACATCATGATAGTACGGCACGTTGCGCTCGGCATGTTCGAGGACGAGGCGGAGCTGTCTCAGCCGCCTCTCGCTCTCCATAAGGCCTTCGAGACGCCGCCGGAATCCTCCGCCCAGGAGAAGGCTGCGCGGGACCGGGCTCATCACCGCGCCCATCGCGCTCTTCAGCGATGGGGGCAAGCGCTCGTAGAGCCTGAGGCCGGCGCTGTACGGCACCAAGCTCATGCCGATTGCCACCCCCCAGCCCTGCCGGTCGAAAGGAAGGGCATCAGTCCCCCCTCCTTCCGGCGGTCCTCCCGCTCCTCATGGCTGTGAAGCGGCGGGCGTAGTTGAGCGCGATGTCGATCTCGTCCCTGGTGAAGCCCTTAAGGGCCAGTAGGACCACGAAATAGATGACGGCCCCGGCCGCAATGACCAGGAATATGCCCAGCATGCTGCCGGTGGTCCCGATCAAGAGGATGCTCGCGGCCATGGCCAAGGAGGCCGCCACGCTCTTGGCGATCGCGGCCCAGTCCACGCTGAAGGTGAGGAACCGCCTGGATATGGACAGGCCGATGAGCAGCATGACCACGTGGGACGCGGTCGCGGCGATACCGGCGCCGACTATGCCGAACAGCGGGGTGAGCACGAACACCAGGGCGACGTTCAGGACCGCCGGGATGCTGAACGTTATGAAGTTCAGATGGGTCTTCTTCACCAGGTGAGGCACATTGTCCACGAACCGGGACATGCCTGACAGCAGGCCTGCCAGCGCGATGAAGGGGATCACCGCCGCCCCGGGCGCGAACGCCGGGGTCGTCAGCGCCATGATGATCGGTCCGGCCAGGACCGATATGCCGACCACTGCGGGCAGGACAAGTATCATGTAATAGCGGAAGGACCTCCTCAGGTACTCCTTGACCTGGTCGATCCTGCCATCATCATATAGTCTCGCCAGGGTCGGATAGAGGACCAGCTGTATGGGGGCGACCAATAGGTAGATCACCGCGCCGATGTTGAACGCCGCGGAATATATGCCCGCCAGGCTCAGACCGACCAGGATGGCCAGCAAATACCTGTCGCTTGAGGACAGGACCCAGTGGATAAGGGTATTGGGGGTCAGGGGCAGCCCGAACTTGAAGTTCCGCTTGAATATCTCCCGGTCCGGCCGGGAATATCCGACCTGACGAAGCACCAGGGACAGACCCATTATGAACGCCACCACCGCGATGATGAAGGAGCCGAGCACCGCTCCCAGGACGCCCATGCCTCCGACCACGAACAGCAGGATGAGCCCGACCTCGCCGAAGGCGTTGAAGATGTTCACCAAGGCATAGGTCCTGATCTGCCCCATCGCCCTGAAGTAGGAGCTGTTGATCCCCGTGAAGGCCGCGAAGGGCACGGTAAGCGCTCCCAACACTAGCACGGCGGCCAAGGTCCCGTCCTGGAAGATGAACTCGGCGAGAGGGACGCAAAGGGCGATCATGGCCGCGGTCAGAACGGCGCCGAAGGCCGCCACGATGGCGAAGGCCCCGAAGTACTCCCGGCTGATCCTTTTTCGGTCCTCCCCGGACCTCAGGAACCTGAGGAGGGTCACGCTCTGTCCCAGGATGGCCACCGACGACAACAGGGAGATGGTGACCAGCACCTGCACCCAGAGCCCGTAGTCATTGGTCCCCAGGGTCTTGGTGATGACCGGCAGGAGAAGGAAGTTGCCGACGTTCACCAGCACCTGAGTGAGACCAATGATAACCGCATCCTTTGCCAGGTCCTTGAACGCCATTCCGTTCCTCCGTTCGAGCCCGGACAAATATGGTGAACATGTAGATAGAACATCCTACCTGAATCTGGAGGCGGGACGTACTCCGCGGGATAGGCCCGATCGGCGCCGAGGGAAGGGGACCGAATATTCATTCCGCGAACCTAGGATGCATCACATTGCATTATATTGAGAGGGCACGATACATGATGGGTTCGGAGGTAATATTTATCAAGATAGATACCGCTTGGACCCGGTGGGTGGGATGAGGTCCAAGCTTAGGGTCGGACTGTTGCTGGACGGGGCCGTCGTGCCGTACTGGGCCGCCCGAACGATCGAAAGGATCGTCCGCTCCGGCTCGGCCGACATAGTCCTGGCGGTGGTGGACGGAGGCACTGAGAAGGACATCGACCCCATCAGGGCCACAGAGTCCTTCCTTTATGATACCTACATCTGGTTCGACCGCCGGAAGAACGGCAGGCGCTTGGACCCACTCGCCGCCGAGGACATCCCTCCGGACCTGGACAAGGCCTCCAGAGTATATCTGAGACGAACCACCGAGGCCCGCCGATTTCTTTCCGAGGAGGTTGTCCGCAAGATCCACGAGCGCGATCTGGACGTGATGATCGACATAGGCAACGTGACCCCCTTGGGAGAACTTTCGCGCTGCGCCCGCCACGGCGTGTGGTCGTTCTCCCCAGGCGACGGCGTGAGATATGACTCCAGCTCCCCTGGCTTTTGGGAGATATTCCATCGGGAACCGGTCACCTGCGCTCATGTGCGGCGCATCGTGCGCGGTTCGACCTCCATCATCTACCTTTCAAGGTCGCATACGATCACCACGTCGGAGAAGAGGAACCGTGACCAGCTGTACCTCAAGGGGATCTCGTTCCTGCCTAGGCTCCTGGACATGCAATACGCTCTTGGGAAGGAACCCCTGCCCTCGCTGGATGTGGGAACGGTAACCGCTCAACCCTCGCTTCGCCGCAACGGGCCGGGCAACCTCGACATGATGTCCTATTATATCCGCAGGCTGCCTCGGGACGCCCGACTGCTGTCCGGAAGAGCGCTCTTTGAGGAGCGATGGGCGGTCCAGTACAGCCTGGACAGCAAGATCCCATCCAGTTATGACGGCTTTCATCAGCTGATGCCTCCGAAGCACACCTGGTGGGGGGACCCCCAGGCGGCGCAGCAGGACGATGATTATTACATCTTCATCGAGGAGCTCGCTCTGCCCCGCAGCCGCAACCACGCCCGCATCTCGGTCATCAAGCTCAATGCCGACGGCGGCCACGAGGGGCCGGTCCCGGTCCTGGAACGTCCGTACCACTTGTCCTATCCCTTCGTCTTCGAGTGGAAGGGCTCGCACTACATGGTCCCGGAGTCCTCCAACAATCGGACCATCGAGCTGTACGAGGCCGAGGAGTTCCCGTACCGCTGGAGGTTCGTCAAGGACATCATGACCAACGTTGAGGCGGTGGACACCACCATCGTCCGCCGCCACGGACTGTGGTGGCTCTTCACCAACATGCGGGAGAACGAGGGCGGCCCGATCAACGACGAGCTGTTCCTCTTCCGCTCGGACGATCTGCTGGGGGACGACTGGGTCCCGCATCCTCTAAACCCCATCGTCACCGATGTCCGCTCCGCCCGTCCGGCCGGGCGGATATTCGAGATGGACGGGGTGCTGTACCGTCCGTCCCAAGATTGCTCGAAATGCTATGGGTACGCGGTCAACATCAACCGCATCCAGGAGATGACCGAGGCGACATATAGAGAGTCCAGGACCGCATACCTGGAGCCTAAGGAGTTCCCCGGCGCCTCCCGGGTGCATACCTTCAGTCACATCCACGGCCTCACCGCAGTGGACACCTATATCGCAAGGCCGCGGTTCCTTCCTGAGCGTCCGAACTAGGCGCGCTCGATCATCCGATCGTAGGCCGAAGCGAGATCGGAGGCAAGCCGGTCCCACGAGTACCGCAGAGCGTGGGCGGCGATCTCGGCAGCATCCCACTCACGCTCCAGCGCCTCATCGATCGCCGCGGCGAGCGCCTCGGCGTCGCCCGGAGGGCAGAGCAGGCCCAAGCGGTCAGAGCAAATAACGTCCGGCACCCCGCCGACCTCCGTTCCGACGAACGGGCGGCCGCATCCCAGGCACTCGAACATCACCGTTGGGTTGCCCTCTCCAAGGCTTGGAAGGACGAACACGTCGGCGGCGCTCATCCACCGCGCGATGCCGGAGGAAGGGAACGGCTCGGTGACCAGCCTAACCACCTTCTCCAGCCCCAGCTGTCCTATCCGGTCCTGAAGCTGGCGCCGCAGCGAGCCGTCCCCCAGTATATAGAGCAAAATATCCTCGTGATGGCTGGCCACCTTGACCATGGCCTCCATGAGATGTGCGTGGCCTTTTACCGGCTCGAGGTACCCTACGGTTACCAGGACCTTACTTCCCCTGGGCATGCCAAGCTCTTCCCTGGCATCTCCCTTGTCCATGGGACGGAAGACCTTCGAGTCGAACCCGTTGGGGAGAGAGATGACCTCTGGACCCTCCCCCGCGATGCGGGTTATGGGGCCGATCCATGAGGGCGAGGTGACGATGACCGTCCCCGACCGTCCTAGGGCCATACGGACCATGGACCGTACAAGGGGTGACGCTCTGTCGTAGAACTCAACGAACATGCCGCCGTGGATGTGGAGCGCGACCTTGGAGCCGAGCCCATGCCGGGCCCACAGAACGTAAGGGATGTTCCGCAGGAAGCTGTAATAGGAAGAGGTATGGACGTGCGTGATGTCCGCTCGGTCCCCCCTCGACCGAAGAACGAACCTGAGCGCCGCCGTTAGGTCCCTGATCGGCTGAACCACCGCGTTGGATGCGCCGAACCCTCCGGTGCGGTGGACGGTCACCTCGAAGCCCTCGCTTGGGAGCCGCTCCATCATGTTGCGCACGAAGTTGGCGACCCCTCCGTTGGGTGGGGGAAGAGGCCCTATCATCACAACCCTGCCGCCCCTGTGCCGCTCAACATCGGCGGCCATTACCAAATCCCTCCCGTCCGCATAATCGACGCTCACCGCTCGGAGGGCGTGTCCCTTCGGACCTTCCTCCGACGGTCATCCAGGCGACCTCGCGTAGACCTTGAAGTCGCCACCGATGTACACGTGATCGACCGTGGTCCCGTAGTTCAACAGGACGAAGTCCTGTGGACCGAACTTCCCGGTCTGCGCCCAGGTCCGGGAGTACGCCTGCTCCTCGTATTCCGTGATCACCAAATAGACGCTGCTCAGCCCGCTGGTGTTGGACCTCAGGAAGGAACCGAAGTGGGCGGAGGTCTCCCGGTCGTTGGTGTAGATGTCGTAGTCCGTCCGCTTGTACGCCGAACCGTATATCAGATCGGCGTACCTCCACGGGTTCGTCCGGACCGTGTAGAGAGTATAGTCAATTGCGTCCTTGTCGGTGACCAACCAGTTCGATCCGGTCACTTCCGAACGGCTGATCGAGCCGTTGGGGAAAACAGTGTTGGGATCCTGATATGCCGTGAACACGGTGGACACCAGGGCAAAGACGATCACCACGGACACCACGCGGGCGAGGGCCGTCCTCCCGGTGGTCCTGAGGACGTACAGCGCGTAACCCACCAGGGGTACGGTGAATATGACTATGAAGTTCAGATTGATCAGGCGGAACGGGTTGTGGGCATAGGTCATGAAGACGATGGCCATGAGGTACGCTCCGCCCACCAGGAACAGCCCCACCACCAGGGTCATGGGGTGCGTCCTCCAACCCCGCCTGAATATCATGACGGCCGCCACCATCCCCATCAGGACGAACGCCAGGTCATCGGCCACGCACATGAGGACCGATCGTATGGTGGACAGGATGCCCATCCTGGACGCTTGGGACGACGCGCTGCCGAAGGTGGTGAAACCATCAGCAAAGCCGAGGAGCTGCTCCACGATGTTGCGCAGGTCCTTGACGAGCAGCGCGTGGAAGACTATCCAGCCGAAAAGGAGCACGAAGCCGTAGGCGATCATGTATGGGGAGATCGACCTGATCCTCCTCTTGGTGACGAGATCGTTGATCAGGACGACCCCCAGGAACAGCAGGACGGTCATCGCCACCAGGGGGTGGCCGATCACGAAGAATACGATGAACAGGGCCACCAGGCCCTTGTACCTGGCATCGCCGTCCATGCTCTTCCAGAGGATGAAGAAGAAGAGGGGAAGCATGAGGACGCACAGAGTCTCGTTGAACAGAGTGGGGATGAACCAAGCGAAGAAGATGGGCATGGAGGCCAGCATCGTGGAGGTTACGAACATCGGCCGCGATATGATCGTCCGGGCCCAGCACAGGATGCCGACGGTGTAGGCGGAGAAGAAAAGGGCCGGAAGGAACTGTGACATGGCGATCATGCCCTGCCCTGCCGCCTCGCCGGCCATGGACATGATGATGGAGGCGAACGGGTAGAAATTGAAGGACGGGAAATGGCCCAAGTTGACGATGTCCTTGGCGTATCCCACGTAGGACAGGGAGTCCGTCCTCTCCAGATAGATGAAGCCCTTGTACACGTACAGGGTCATGAGCACGAAGTTGGAGAGTATTATCTGGAACAGGCCTACGGACCAGAGGCGGGACCTCGTACCATAATAGGTGTAGAAGAGCAGGATGCCAGTGAGTTGGCAGAAGACGATGGAGAGCCAGAAGATCAAGGGCGTGCTGTTGTAGATCGAATACTCGTATCCCTTCATGGGATCAGAGTAGACGGCCAGTACAGCGATGGTCAGGGCCAGGAACCCCAGCGAGGAGATGAGGACGACGTACCGTTGCAGCCTGCGGTTCTCTGATATCTCCCTCATGGTCTCGAAGGTACCGGCCATCGCTCTCCGGCCCCAAGATAGGATAGGACCTATTTATGTCAGTCATGATAATATTATCAGGCCGGTAATGAACCGTAAGAACTTAGCGGCGCGGTCCTCCGACATCATATCACATCGGCGAGCCGGCGCTCGTATGCCTTGAAGTAGAGCAGGCCTAGGAAGAACACGACCATCGTCAGGGGTATGGACACCAGGAACATCCCGATGTCCAGGACGGAGTCGAATATGAACGCGCGCTGGGCCGACATTATCCCCGCCAGAGGGTTCAGCGGCAGGATCCATCGAAGGCTCTCGTTCTGCACCCAGGACGAAGGATAGAGGACCGGGGTTGCGTAGAGCAGTATGGTGATGAAGAACGGGACGATGTACTGGACATCGCGGTACTTGGCAGCCATGGCCGACATGAGGAACGACAGGCCGCACGATAACAGGAACGTAAGCACCAGGGGTATGATCGTCAGGGGCAGGAGGACGGACAGTGACTCACCGGTTAACAGCACGATGCCGAAGAACAGGCCCCATGCTATGGCATAGTCCAGGAGGGCGGCGATGACCAAGCTCAGAGGCAGCAGAATGCGGGGAAAGTACACCTTGGTCACCATGGCGACGTTGGTGATCAGGCTCATCGACGCTCCGTTAAGGCCTGTGGAAAAGAAGGTCCACAGCATGAGACCAGCGTAGAGGAACGGGATCGGCTTCACGCCGCCGGTGCTCAGTCCGGCGACCTCGTAGAAGATGACCGCGAAGATGATGGTGGTCAGCATCGGCTGCAGGACGGCCCACCCGACCCCGATAGCGGTCTGCTTGTACTTGGTCTGGATCTGCTTCAAGGTCAGGAAGTACAGCAGCTCGCGGTAGTCCCAGACCTCCTTTAGGCCAAGCTCCCACCGGGAGGCCTTGGGGCGGATGATCTTTTCCTTGACGGCAGCCATCGATGTCCCTGTTCGAGAACCCACAAATGCGAGGCATCTATATATCGTTGGGTTCCCCGGAAGGCTTAGAGCAATCATAATTAGCTCGCTGCGCCTCTTTCACTGACATGCCCCTAGGAGACCCCATGGGCGGGGAGACCCCGGAGACCGATAGAGGTAAGCTGCTGAGTATCGCGCAGGTGTGGGTGCCGGTCAGCGACCTGCCCCGGGCCGTGGAGGTGTACATCAAGGTGTTCGGCCTGGTCCTGGTCGCCACGGACGTGGAGAACGGGTTCGTGAGGCTGGGGACGAAGGACGCAGGCCCGGAGTTGGTCCTGCATATGCCGAGAGCGGGGGGCGAGGAGCCGGGCATACGCACCGGAATAACATTCATGACCGACTCCATCTACGACTTCCACAAGGTCATGGTCGATGAGGCGGTCGACTTCACGCTGAAGCCGATGCGGGACCCCTCCGGCCGCCTGGTGGCCAGGTTCACTGACGAGGACGGGAACGAGTTCGAGGTCATGGAGGCCGCCAAGTAGAGCGGGGCTAGGGCCTTGAGCGGTACCGTTGGGCGACAAGGAACACGATGGCCGCGGCCGCCCCAGTGATCCCCAGAACGGCGATCATAAGGACGGTGGTGGGATCGGAGAGCAATCCCCCTCCCGCCGCCGTCGTGCTTGACTTGCCCAAAGGCGTGAAGCTCTGGGCCACCTTGTCGAAGATCTGCGCGTAGGCCGGATACGCCTCCTCCGGCGACTCGCAGGTGAAGAGCCAGTACTGGTGTTTCCCTTCGTCCACTATGTAGAATATCTCCTGCACCAGAGACATGTCGCTGAGCAGGTCGGTCCATTTGATGGAGAACACCAGAGCAGTGTGGTTGGAGATGCTCAGTATCCTCGGCTCCTCATAAAGTGAGGCCTCGATGCCCTTGGCCTCCAGCTCAGGGAGGAACTTGCTCTGGACCAGGCCAATCAGCCAGGCGCGGTCATCCCGCACGGCAGGATCGGTGCCGTTCTGCAGCAGGATGGTCACATGGTACTCGCCGACCTTGGGCCCGGTGAGCTTCAAGGAGATCCTCACATCGCCGCTGGGGAAATCCCTCTTGATCGTCCAGTTGTCTGGTATGATGAGCTGGTAATCGTTCAGCATGCGGTAGTAGGCGTAACCCTGGGTGGGCGGGGGTGTGTCCACGGGGATAGTTCCCTGAGCGATGATGGCCACACCGGTGATCATATGCTCGAAGATGGGCCACACATCGATGAAGCTGACATCGGACGCGGAGCACTTGATGAGCCAGCGATATCCGTTGGTCTCGTCAACGATAAGCGCGTAGGCCTCCTGGACCCCTGTGTCCGGCAGCCTGATCTTCCATACGCCGGCGGTGAGGTTGGAGATCGCAGTATAGTTGATGTCCCCGACCATCTCCGCCCTGTTGCCGGCCTCTATCGCGCTGGTCAGGACGGTCTGGGCATAGGTGTTGATGTAGGCCTGGTTCGCCCTCACCGAGGCATCGTGAGAGATGTCCACGAACACATTGGTGCTGATCCCGTTATGCGATGGCCCAGTAATGACCAGCTCCCATGTGGCGAGGTCCCGTTGTTCCACCCAGGCGGCCGGGGAAGGGATGCTGAAGTTCTCCCCGTAGGCGATGGTCCGGTAGGATACCGGAGGAGGGGCGTCCTCTACGACCTCGAAGGTCCACGACCCGGTGACGGAGAACCCGTCCACGGAGGCGTTGGCAGAGATGGTGTTAGAGCCGATGAGGTCGAGACCTGAGGGCAGGGTGGCCACATATCTGGAGGAGTTGGCCGTGTCCGCGACGGCGATAACAGTGAGGTTGTTGACCTTTACCGTGATGGAGGTCTGGAAGGGCGGAGGCGCCGGCATGCCGACCCCAAGGACGACGCGGCTCGGGCTGACATTGGTGCTGC